>CAYUDI010000153.1:0-213 GCA_964443585.1 uncultured Bifidobacterium sp. | reverse complement strand
GTTTTCCTTCCGATTCTGCCGTATCGTTAATTCTGCGTAGCGCTTCGTGCGCCTTGTCTATGGTGTCGACAAAGGGAAGACGTATTTCGCGAAAAATCAGATCAAACTGGGCTAAAACAGAATGCCCGAAAGTCTCCGCTGTGATTCCTGTGCCATCGGATACGAAAAAAACGGTACGGTAATGATTGGTTTTGATACTAGTAGGCTGATTTT
>CAYUDI010000152.1:0-6325 GCA_964443585.1 uncultured Bifidobacterium sp. | reverse complement strand
AAAACATGAAGCTGGTACGTTATGGCCGCCCCGGCCACGAAAAACCCGGTTTGATAGACAACGATGGCAAGCTGAGAGATCTCTCGGACGTCGTCGTCGATATCAGTCCAGATGCGCTCTCACCAAAGTTCCTCGCAAAACTAAGCAAAATCAAAGCAGAACGTTTGCCGCTCGTGCGTGGGAAGCCTCGCTATGGTGTGCCAGTCTCGCATGTGGGAAAAATCATTTGTATCGGTTTGAATTATTCAGATCATGCGGCAGAATCAAATATGCCCATACCTGCAGAGCCGATAGTCTTCATGAAGGCCATCACTGCGTTGAATGGGCCTAATGATGATGTGATGCTGCCAAAAGATTCCATCAAATCAGACTGGGAAGTTGAGTTGGGTGTGGTGATTGGAACCAAAGCGCAGTACGTTAGCGAGCGCCAGGCACTGGAATATGTTGCTGGCTATTGCGTAGTCAATGACTTATCAGAGCGTGAATACCAACTCGAGCACGGCCCCCAATGGGACAAGGGCAAAGGCTGTGACACATTCGGACCGGTCGGCCCGTGGCTAGTAACCAAAGATGAAATTCCTTCTCCACAGAAATTGAGTATGTGGCTCGATATCAATGGCGAGCGCATGCAAACTGGCAATACCAAAACCATGATTTTTTCGGTTGCGAAGATCGTCAGCTACTTAAGCCGTTTCATGACGCTGATGCCCGGTGATGTAATTGCTACGGGCACGCCTCCTGGTGTGGGGATGGGCATGAAGCCTCAGCGCTTCTTGGTTCCTGGAGACGAAATTGCATTAGGAATACAAGGTTTGGGAGAGCAGCATCAAAAAGTATTGAAATACAAAAAAGCGAAGTAGTTTTAGTAGTCGTTGCTTGACCAAGGATGCGGAGCCTACTCCGCATCCGGTTGCTGTGAAGGCGAGGCTGCCGCAAAGGCGTCTAAGGCCAAGCAATGTGTATTGATTTGTAAAATCGTAGTTAAGCTACTGATATCGCAATTCATACGCTGCGCATTCGCAATCTGTGGCACCAAAAAACAATCGGCCAAACTCGGCGCATCACCAAAACAAAATTTTCCGCAGCGCGCATCAGTAGCCAGTGTTTGCTCTATGCCTGCTAATCCTTGCTCAACCCAATGACGGTACCAACGATTTTTATCGTCTTCAGACACTTTCATGTCGCCTACCAAATAACGTAACACTCTAAGATTATTTAGCGGATGAATATCGCAAGCAATCGACAACACTAAACTTCGTATCCAAGCTCGGTCTAGTGCATTACTTGGTAAAAGTGCCGGCGTGGGATATACCTCTTCCAGATACTCAATGATGGCTAGCGATTGCGTCAGTGTAGTTTGCGAATCGTCTAATGATAAGGAAGGCACCAGCGCATCGACACTTAGCTTGCGATACTCCTCCGAGAACTGCGCTCCGTCCACTAAATGAACTGGCACTGTTTCATAAGGCAAGCCCTTAAGATTCAATGCAATGCGCACTCGGTAAGAGGCTGAACTACGAAAATAACTATAGAGTTTCATTTAGATACGGAGACAAGTATTAGCCGCCCAGATAGGCTTCAACCACGCGTGTATCTTGCAAAAGATTAGCCGCCGTATCATTTAAAACGATACGACCACTGTCCATCACATAGCCTCGTGTAGCAACCGACAATGCCTGCCGGACGTTTTGTTCGACTAAGAAAATAGTAATGCCTTGATTAGCGACCTCACGTATTACATCGAATATGCGTGCAACCATGAGAGGCGCTAAACCCATCGATGGCTCATCGAGTAATAATAATTTTGGGTGACCCATTAATGCGCGCGCCATGGCCAGCATTTGTTGTTCGCCACCAGATAAATTACCTGCCAGTTGATCTTCGCGCTCTTTTAAACGAGGGAAAATACCAAACCAGTGATCGATATCAGCTTCTATCGACTGGTGGTCATCACGCAGATAGGCACCCATGAGTAGATTCTCGCGAATACTCATGCGAGAAAAAACACCACGGCCTTCGGGCACCATCACCAATCCCAAGCCGGGTAATTTATGTGCAGACATACGATCAATACGCTGACCCATGTAAGTAATATCACCACCTAAATTAGATGCCGCTAGGGTATTTGTGATGGCTTTTAGGGTAGTGGTTTTTCCAGCGCCGTTGGCTCCGATGAGTGTAACTAACTCACCGGCCTGTACATCGAGATCGATTCCTTTAACAGCTTCGATACCGCCAAACGATACCGTGAGATTACGAATACTAAGCAGCGTAGATACAGGCGCGTTCATGCTGCTTCGCCACCAAGATAGGCTGCAATCACAGCAGGATGTTGCTGCACTTCTGTTGGCGTTCCTTCAGCGATGATTTTGCCGTAATCCAGAACAGACAGACGATCACACATACCCATGACGAGTTTTACATCATGCTCAATCAGTAAAATCGTGGTGCCCTGCTCTCGTATAGCCAGCAGCAATAACCGAAGGCTTTCTTTTTCAGTGGCATTCATGCCCGCGGCCGGCTCATCTAAGGCGAGCAGCAACGGATCCGTCGCTAAGGCACGTGCAATCTCTACGCGACGCTGGTCTCCGTACGACAGATGCCGTGCTGTGCGGCCCGCCAAATGAGCAATGCCTACAAACTCGAGTAACTCTCGAGCACGCAAGTCAATAGCGGCTTCTTCGTCGAGCGCTGCGCGATGACGCAGTACTGCACCAATTATTCCCTGATGGGTACGCACATGTCGGCCGACCATCACATTTTCTAATGCAGTCATATCGCCAAACAAACGAATGTTTTGAAAAGTTCGCGCTATACCTGCGCGTGCTACTTCATGTGGTGAGGATGGGGAATACGCACGACCATCTAATTCAAACTGACCTTCATCGGGTTGATAGAGCCCTGTAATCACATTAAACATCGTGGTCTTACCCGCACCATTCGGACCGATGAGTCCATAAATCTGACCACGCGTAATCGCAAGGCTCACATCGGACAGCGCTTGCAAACCACCAAAGCGTTTACCCGCACCCACAATACGCAAGAGCTGCGTTGTCACGTTTTAGCTCCCGCAGGTGATGCAGCAAGGTCTTCGGGTATCAGTCGATCTTCATGTCTGGGTGAAGGCCATAAACCCGAAGGACGTATCAGCATAATCAACACTAATGCCAAGCCATATAAAAGCTGGCGCAAGACTTCAGCGGCAATCCATATCTGACCAAACAACATCATTTGCATAGGCTCGACGGTATGTCGTAACACCTCGGGTAAAGCAGCCAGCAATACCGCACCCAACACCACGCCAGGTATATGACCTATGCCTCCCAATACAACCATGGCAAGCACAGCAATCGATTCAGTCAAGGTAAATGATTCGGGCGATACAAACCCCTGAAAAGCAGCAAACATGGCGCCTGCAATACCCCCAAAAGAAGCACCCATGGCAAAGGCTAGTAATTTCACATTCCGGACATTAATGCCCATGGCTTTGGCTGCGATTTCATCTTCGCGTATAGCTATCCACGCACGACCCAAACGCGAATGCTGCAAGCGACGAGAAATAAAAACAGTCATCACACACAAAACCAAAAATAAAAAATAGTACGCATTCACAGAAGGCATCTCAAAACCAGCCAACTTGACCAAGCCACCAGTGCCGGATTCACCTGCTAGCGATACCGAACCCAACCGAACGGGGTCAATCAGATTAATACCTTGAGGGCCGTTGGTAATATTGACTGGACCATTCAGGTTGTTCATAAAAATACGAATGATTTCACCAAAGCCCAAGGTTACGATGGCAAGGTAATCTCCGCGCAGCTTTAAGGTCGGTGCACCGAGTATGGCACCCGCAAGACCAGCAATCACTGCAGCTAATGGCAAGATTAACCAAACAGATAAATGAAACCCCTGAGAGACCACATCAGCAGGCAGTATCGCTATTAAAAATTCTGCGGCTGCCGGAAATTCCATTTGTAGTGATTCAATCACGACGACAAATTGCGGCGAGGCGAGTAGGCCAGCGATGTAAGCACCAATCGCAAAAAAAGCGATGTATCCCAGATCGAGTAATCCAGCAAAACCAACGACGATATTTAACCCCAAGGCCAGCAATATGTAGAGCAAAGCAACATCAATAATGCGTACCCATGAATTACCAAACTGAGCAGCAATAAAAGGAAACGCAATCAGCGCAAGTACAAACAGACTGCGTCCGAGCAATGACTCTTTAAAGAAAATTGAAACATTGGTTATCTGCATTGAGTGCTACCTATGAACGGTCTGCGACACGCTCACCCATGATGCCGGAGGGGCGCACTGTCAGTACCAGTATCAAAACGATAAATGCAAAAATATCCTGGTAATGGCTTCGCAATACACCCCCAGTCAGATCCCCAATATAGCCCGCGCCCAAGCTCTCTATGAGCCCCAGCAAAATACCACCCAACATGGCACCGTAGATATTTCCGATACCACCTAAAACGGCCGCTGAAAACGCTTTTAGACCGGGTGTAAAGCCCATGGCAAATTGAACTGAAGCATAGTTTGCGCCCCACATCACGCCAGCTATCGCCGCTAATGAAGCACCAATAGCAAAGGTAAACACAATCACACGATTAGAGTCCACACCCATTAATGCCGCAACCCGAGGATTTTCTGCGACGGCACGCATAGCGCGACCCATACGAGTGCGCTCAACTAGCAACGTTAAAACAATCATCGAAACAGTCGCTAATATCAAGAGCAGTACTTGCGTTGGTGTGATCAAGGCGCCCAATACGTGTAAAGGTTCTGTAGGTAACACTTGAGGAAAAGGCAGAGGATTACGACCCCAGATCATCATCGCGAATGTTTGTAAAAGTATGGACACACCGATCGCTGTAATGAGTGGCGCTAATCGCGGTGCGTTGCGCAGCCGCCGATAAGCAATTCGCTCTATTACTATGCTAACGCCTATACACACAGGAATCGCACCGACTATAGCGAGTGCAAGCTGAACAATACCGGGTAATTCAGGGGCAACATGGCCAATAATCTGTAACAGTGTCCAACCGACCATCGCGCCCACCATTAACACATCACCGTGGGCAAAATTAATTAAATTTAGTACGCCATAGACCATGGTGTAACCCAATGCGATCAATGCATACATGCTGCCCAGCACCAAGCCATTCAATAACTGCTGTAGCAATATTTCCATAAGAATCCGTTAATAACGAAGGCCGGTTCAGGCCGTCGCAGGGCGTGGGTTGAGACCTTTGGGGATGGGGAATGTCACGTGCTCTTCTACACCATCAAGATTGCGCACGCTGCCGATTCCCATGGATTTCAGCATGGCGACAACCTCTTCGACCAAAATTTCAGGAGCAGATGCACCGGCTGTTACGCCTATGCGTTTTTTTCCTACTAACCAGGCCGGATCTATCTGACGTGCGTTATCAACCATGTAGGAAGTGACACCATTTTTTTGAGCAACTTCACGCAAACGATTGGAATTGGAACTACTGGGACTGCCCACCACAATAACCAACTCAACTTGCGGCGCCATCATTTTGACTGCGTGCTGACGATTGGTGGTTGCGTAGCAGATGTCTCCTTTTTTAGGTTCTGCAATCAATGGGAAACGCGCCTTGAGAGCTGCGATGATTTCAGTGGTGTCGTCCACGGATAACGTGGTTTGCGATACGTAGGCTAATCGATCGGGAGCCTTCACATGCAAAGTCTGAACGTCGGCCACCGTCTCTACCAAATACATACCCGCATCACTCTGACCCATGGTGCCTTCGACCTCTGGATGTCCCTCGTGACCAATCATGATGATCTCGCGGCCTTCTTCACGCATTTTGGCGACTTCAACATGAACCTTGGTAACCAGAGGACAGGTCGCATCAAACACTTTTAACCCACGCAGCTCTGCTTCACTCTTGATTGCTCGCGAGACTCCATGAGCAGAGAACACTAAGTGACTTCCTGCCGGCACATCAGCAAGATCTTCTATAAATACTGCACCCTTGCTGCGTAAATCTTGAACCACATAGGCGTTATGAACAATTTCATGGCGCACGTACACTGGCGCACCAAATTGAGCCAGAGCTCGTTCAACAATTTCAATGGCACGATCTACTCCAGCGCAAAAACCTCTGGGCTGAGCAAGTAATATTTCTTTGTCCATATTCTCCCAACTACCTTTCCAGACAGTCTGGCACTCCTGAGAAGCCCTGTCATTGGTATTGCTAATTAAGCATTTAACCTAGCATTCGAGACATGAAATTAACTGCCTCACATCACGCCGATAATACGCACCTCGAATTTTACGTGTTGTCCG
>CAYUDI010000151.1:5908-6333 GCA_964443585.1 uncultured Bifidobacterium sp. | reverse complement strand
TGGTGCGTAACCACAGCGCGCCTTCATGCTCAAATGTTTTATTTGCTGCGATTAAGGCGGCCACTGTGGCATCGACTTTACCTTCGGTGTAAAGCGAAGACTCTAAATAATAATTATCGAAGCGCACGCCAAAGGCTTGCAGATCCAAATCTTGTTCATGGCGCAGATAGGTAACAGCAAAGCGGCGTATCGATTCAAGATCATGCACATCACCCGAGGCGGTGACTGGCTCGCCGTTGGCAGCCGACACTGTTTTTTTTGCTAAAAAATCAGCTGCAATATCGGCAATGTAATCACCGTTGTACGCAGACTCAGGCCAATTGGCGTCGCCGGGTTTGTGTCCCAGCGCACGCGCCTGCACCGAACTGGCTAGGGTGGCGATTTGAACGCCGGCATCGTTGTAAGAAAACTCACGCAGTACGTCA
>CAYUDI010000151.1:0-5898 GCA_964443585.1 uncultured Bifidobacterium sp. | reverse complement strand
GCCGTAGCACTGCGCATCTTTGTATACCTGATGGATGACGTCCTGCTTGGCCGCTAAAGCGAGACGCACATTTATAAAGCCAGGCCCCGCAATCTCCAGCGCATCAATTAACGCTGCGCGCGCTGGATTATTCATCACGGCATCAACCAGCGCTTGTGCCAGTTCGCGGGGATTTTTTTTCAGAGGCTTGGCAATTTGCATCGCAACCGTGCAGGCTAAATCACCATGACTGGGGTCGCGCGGTCGCTCTAATGTAATTAGAGGGGCGCTCACCTCACTGCCAGCTAATAGCTGAGCTACAGCCTGCTCGAAAAGTGTCGCTACCTGCGCTTTATGTCGGGATTGCATCGATGGGAGTCCGGTTCGCAGCCAAGTTGGCGCACGCAAAAGCAGCGATTATACCGGCAGGCATGTTGCCAGATTCGTCCTGGCGCTAGATACGACCAGGGAAATGGTGGAGATGCCAATAAGCCCTGCCCGCCTTAACTGGACGTAAAAAGAGGACGCCCGCGGGGCGAGCGTCCCAGAGAGGAGATATTGCTTCTACTTCTAAGCTTCGTGCCGCAGCGCGGCACACCAAAAGCATCCCGCAACCGAGAAATTATGTCAACTAAAAATTACATACGAAAAGTAAACAATAGTTGACATAGTCGGCACCCAGGCCTAGAGTACTTTGGTCGATGATGCGGGCAATGTGCCCCAAGCCACAGAACACTATGAACCTGATTAGCAACTACACGCGCAAACTCACCTCCCGCATGACGTCGGAGTGGATGCCTTTTGCCGACGTAGCCACTGCTGAATTACCGCTGCCGCGCCTGCTGCGGTTGTCCATGTTTCAGCTTTCTATCGGGCTGGCGACTGCTTTATTAGTAGGCACTCTGAACCGGGTGATGATAGTGGAGCTGGGTGTACCCGCCTGGTGGGTCGCAGTTTCAGTGGCCCTGCCGCTGGTGTTTGCGCCGCTGAGAGCCTTAATTGGTCATCGCTCAGACACGCATCGTTCAGCACTGGGCTTGCGCCGCCTTCCTTATCTGTGGATAGGCACGCTGCTATTGTTTGGCGGTTTAGCCATTATGCCGTTCGCATTGTTAGCACTTACTACCGAGCAAGCTGGCATGGTATGGGTCAGTCGCGTAGGCGCTGCTCTCGCGTTCCTGCTGGTGGGTGCGGGCATGCAAGTCACGCAAACTGCAGGTCTGGCGCTGGCCACCGACCTGGCCACACCCGAAACTCGACCCCGTGTAGTGGCGCTGATGTACACCATGCTGCTTCTAGGGCTGGTTGGCAGCGGCGCCTTGTTCGGCTGGCTGCTGACCGATTTCAGCCCATTGCGCTTAATACAGGTGGTGCAAGGCTCAGCCGTGGCGGTTATCTGGCTCAATCTCAATGCGCTCTGGAAGCAAGAAGCCTTAAACCGTCAACGTGCCAAGGTAGCAACTGACGAGGCCGATTTTTCCAGCCATTGGCGCGAGTATGTCGGCCGCCCTGGCGTCAAACGATTTTTGTGGACTCTGGGTCTGGGTACCTGCGCGTTCAACATGCAAGACATCATTCTTGAACCTTACGGCGCCCAGGTTCTGCATCTGGGTGTGGGGGCAACCAGCTTATTAACAGCGTTGACTGCCTGTGGATCATTAGTGGCTTTTGCCATCGCCGCCAAGATGCTAACGCGCGGCGTTGACGCAGTACGTTTAGCCGCATTGGGTGCCGTGGTGGGTCTGCCTGCGTTTGCGCTGGTGATTTTTTCCGGTCCGCTGGAATCACCCACTATGTTTCGTACCGGCGCTTTTCTGATAGGTGTGGGCGGCGGACTATTTTCAGTCGGCACACTCACCATGGCGATGGGTCTGCAACGTGGCGAAGATGCGGGTCTGGCACTCGGCGCCTGGGGTGCGGTGCAAGCCACTGCGGGCGGTGCTTCAGTCGCTCTGGGTGGCGTGCTTAAGGACGTGATCGGCGCTCTGGCAACTGCGGGCTGGTTAGGTGAAAGTCTGATGTCGCCTGTAACGGGCTACAGCTTCGTGTACCACATAGAAATGTATTTGTTATTTGGCGTGTTGGTCGCTATCGGTCCACTGGTAAGGAACGATGCACGGCCAGCTAGCTCGCAGGACCAGAAGTTCGGCCTGGCCGATCTCCCTGGATAAACGAAATTCATCTGTAGGCTGCTTTGTGAGTGAGAGCGCAGTGGCGCTGTAGCGAATAAAGCAGTAAGTCGTTGTGCAGTATGAATCACTGAATATGTTTGCGGGCTGGCTGCCCTCTGGCCACCCCTTACAAAAGTACATAGGAGACCTCTCATGCAAACAGGCGCAATTACCCAATACATAGACGTAGCCCAGCTCGTCCTCTATATGTTCTGGATTTTCTTTTTCGGCTTGATTTATTACCTGCTACAAGAAAACCATCGTGATGGTTATCCGCTGGATCCAGGCACCGGTCGCGACACCAAAATGGAAGGCTGGCCGCCTATACCCAGGCCCAAGACCTACAAACTGGCCAATGGCGACGAAGTGGTTATGCCTTATCCGTTGACTGGGCCTGAGTTTTTGCAAGCCACCCCCAGACATCGCTGGCTAGGTTCACCGATAGAGCCTACAGGGAATCCTTTGTTGGCTGGTGTAGGCCCCGGCGCCTGGGCTAATCGTGCAGACGTACCTGACCACACTCCCGAGGGTGCCGCAAAAATTGTGCCTTTGCGTGTGAACCCTGATTACCACGTAGCGCATCAAGATAATGATCCACGCGGCTTGCCCGTCATAGGTGCTGACAATGAAGTGGCTGGCACAGTGCATGAACTGTGGATGGATAAATCGGAAATGCTGTTTCGCTACATAGAAGTCAAACTCAATGATGTCGATCGCAGCGTGTTACTGCCGATACCGTTTGCCCGTATTACAGAAGACTACGTAAAAGTGCATGCGATTTTGGCGCATCAATTTGCTGATGTACCAGGACACCGCGAAGCCGATCAAGTGACGATGCTGGAAGAAGAAAAAATCGCGGCCTATTACGGTGCCGGCACCTTGTACGCCACACCAGAACGTCAGGAACCGCTGGTATGAAGCCGCATCATGAGCATGAGTTCGAAGCGGCGCTGGGATTACCAGAGTCCCTACCCGCTGGCGAACTCGTACTCTGGCAAGGCAGCCCAGATTGGAAACGATTGGCTGTTGATGCTTTTCATATTAAACGCCTGACGTTTTACTTTGTAGGCATGCTGTTGCTGCAAGTGGTGTTGTCATGGGATACCGCTGTTTCACTCGGTATTAATCTGGGCGCCTTAACGATCAGTGGCTCGTTGGCTGCTATTGCCATTGGATTATTAGCACTCACGGCTAAGCTGTCAGCCAGCACCACCATGTACACAGTGACAAACAAACGTGTCGTCATGCGCATTGGTATCGTGCTGACCCTGTCGTTCAATTTACCGTTGCGCTGGATACTGTCAGCGAATGTCAAAAAGAATACTGATGGATATGGTGATATCGCCCTTGAATTAAAAGGTGAAGATCGCATCGCCTATCTGCACCTGTGGCCGCACGCGCGCCCTTGGTATATCAACAAACCGCAGCCTTTACTGCGCAACATCGCCGATATAGAACACGTCGGCAAATTGCTGCATGAAGCCTGGGTGCAGCGCCAGCAAGAAATCGAAAACGCACCCGCTCCCAGTGTAACTAGCCAACCTGTGCGTATGCCTGCCGCAGCGTTTGCACGATGAGAAACTTACCACCCATGAGTTGGAGTGGCCATCTGCGTCGCGAACTCAATCCAGCAATCGTTATTGGCTTGTTCGCACTCCTGTGCGTAGCACTCATCGTGTGGGTACGTGCATCCTCACCAAGTACCTCGAACGACATTGTCGCGCCCTCGCACATACTTTTACTACGCTTTGTAGATCAAGCCGATGGCTCGATCAATGTGATCGATACATCAACTGAAAAAGTCGTACAAAATTTTCAGGGTGAGCAAGGTTTTTTGCGTGGCACTCTGCGCGCTTTAGTACGTGAACGAAAATTACGCGGCGTCGATGCATCAACAGAACGCGCCTTTGAATTAATCGCTCATAGCGGCGGACGACTCACACTGCGTGATCCGGCAACCGGCTCTTCCATCGCCTTGGAATCTTTCGGCCCAACCAATACGGCCGTCTTTGCACGTCTGATTCACTAATGAGCACCTTATGAAAACGCCGAAAGCCATAGTCATCGGTAGCGGCTTCGGAGGCTTGGCTGCAGCCATACGCCTCTCTTGCAAAGGTTACGACGTCGAGATCCTTGAAAAACTCGATATGCCAGGTGGTCGTGCCTATGTGCATAAGCACGATGGCTTCACGTTTGATGCAGGCCCCACCATCATCACTGCGCCGCAATTACTTGAAGAATTGTGGACGCTGTGCGGCAAAGAAATGTCAGACGACATCACACTCAAAGCGATGGAGCCTTTTTATCGCATACGCTTTGATGATGGCAGCTGGTTTGATTACAGCGGCGATGAAGAAACTATGCGGCGCGAAATTACACGGTTTAATCCAGCTGATTTAGCTGGCTACGATCGCTTCGTAAAAGCTGCTGATCAAGCGTGTCAGCTGGGCTTTGAAGAATTAGGCGGCATGCCGTTTAACAGCGTCGGTGATTTGTTGGCTGCGGTACCGAGCATGCTGCGCATGAAAGCATGGGAAAGTTTGTATACCTTGGTCGCGCGCCACATCAGCGATCCCAAGTTACGCATGGTGTTTAGCTTTCATCCGTTACTCATAGGCGGCAACCCGTTTTCTGTAACGCGCGTTTACAGTTTGATCAATACGCTAGAGCGTCGCTGGGGCGTGCACTGGGCTATGGGTGGCACGGGTCAATTAGTCAAAGGGTTAGTGGGTTTATTAAATGCACGCGGTGTGAGCGTGCGCTGCAATGCGCCTGTTACAAAAATACATGTAGAAAACGGTCGCGCATGCGGAGTATCACTTGAAAACGGTGAACGTCTGGATTCCGATATCGTTGTCTCGAATGGCGATGTCGCATGGACCTATAAAAATCTGGTGGGGTCGCAACATCGCACGCACTGGACGGATCGCAAAATAGAAAAAAGTAAATACTCCATGAGTTTGTTTGTCTGGTACTTCGGTACGCGCAAACGCTATGACGATGTGCCGCATCACATGATTATGATGGGGCCACGCTATCGTGAACTACTCGATGATATTTTTAAAAATCTGCATCTGGCTGATGATTTCAGTCTGTACCTGCATCGCCCAAGCGCAAGCGATACGTCTGTGGCTCCCGAAGGTCATGATGCATTTTATGTGTTGGCACCCGTGCCACATCTGGGTAGCGGAACCGACTGGCAAGAACAAGCAGAACAATTTCGTCTGGCGATACAAACCTATTTGGAAAAAACTGTATTGCCTAATTTGGGCGAAGAAATTGTCTATAGCAAATTAATGACGCCACAAGATTTTCAAGATCGCCTATGGTCATACAAAGGCGCCGCGTTCGGACTTGAGCCACTGCTACTACAGAGTGCCTGGTTTCGACCACACAATCGCAGCGAAGACGTCGATGGTTTGTACATGGTGGGTGCTGGTACCCATCCGGGTGCTGGTGTGCCCGGTGTACTGATGTCTGCGAAAGCTATGTCTACGGTGGTACCCAATGTCTAATCAACAAAACACACCAGCTATTGATCTGGCCCTGTGCGAAGAACTAATGCGCGGCGGCTCTAAATCTTTTTTTGCTGCCAGCAGCTTGCTGCCGCAACGTGTACGTATTCCTGCGATTGCGCTGTATGCGTTTTGTCGTGTTGCTGATGATGCGATTGATGAGCACACCGACGATGCTCAAGCTATGCAAAAGCTAAGAGCACGACTGGAAAATATTTATTCAGGTGAGCCTG
>CAYUDI010000150.1:2205-6356 GCA_964443585.1 uncultured Bifidobacterium sp. | reverse complement strand
GGTATGAACGCGTATCAGCGTTCATTATGCAGACGCCGAGCTAGGCAGAGGTCTTGCCAGCTTTTCGCTTTGTCTTCCGGTTTGCGTCGCAAATAAGCGGGATGATACGTCACCACCACGGGAATATCCCTGTAAGCATGAGCAGCACCCCGTAGCGTACCCAACGCCGTGTTTTCACTTAAGCCTAACAATGACGTGGCCGCTGTTTTACCCAGAGCGATTATCACTGAAGGTTTAATCAAATCAATTTGACGTTGTATATAAGGACGGCAAGCCGCGGTTTCAGCCACCGATGGCGGGCGATCACGACCATCCGCATCGACTGCTCTGCATTTGACGATATTGGCAATGTACGTATCCGTGCCGCGCGTCAGTTGCATGGCTTTGAGCATGTTATCTAGCAGTTTTCCAGCTGGCCCAACAAAGGGTTCGCCCTGAATATCTTCGTTATGACCTGGGCCTTCTCCTACAAACAGCCAGCTTGCATTGCGGTCTCCAATACCGGGAACTGCATGCGTACGACCATGGCATAAATTACACCGCGTGCACTCACGTATAGAAGACTCTAATGCATCCCAATCAAGCACAGAAATATCGTGATCTGTCGTTATCGACCCAGCGGGAAGTTCAAACACATCGGCGTCATTACCCATAGGTGTTTCAGCACGCGACCGCAGCTGCCACACCGGGCCTAAACCCATGCGCTCTATGCGTTGTAGTTTTTCAGGATCCATGGTCATAATCGGTGAGCATCAGGCGCATGACGATGGCATCTTCGCGAGTCGAGCCAGTATAGGGATAGTAATTTTTACGCACGCCTATTTGTTCAAAACCACAATGCTTATAAATTGCCAATGCATGGGGATTTGATGGACGTACTTCTAAAAGCAGGGATTGCATTTCTGCTGCGTGTGCTAACGCAATGACTTTATCGAGCAGCATACGCCCCAGCTTTCTGCCTTGTAGTACGGGGCTCACTGTTATGTTTAATAAATGCATCTCATCAACGACGGGCATCGCTAAAAAATAACCTGCCAAGTCACCATCGGGCCCTCGTACTACCCACGCATGGTAGTGACTTTGCAGGGAGTCGAGAAAATTACCGCGTGTCCAAGGGAAAGGATAGGCCTTGTTTTCTATGGCTACGACTTGTTCGAGGTCCTGCGCGCGCATCGGCTCCAATTGAAACGAGATGCCTGAAGCTTTGGCTGGCACGGCGCTGTTTTGTACATGACTCACGTACTGGCTCCTGCAAGGCGCTCTAGGGTTGTCAACGCCACTTTGTTGCGAAGATACAGTGGTTGAGCATCACGCGCATGCACAGCATTTCCTTTTAAAAATAATTCAGCACCCAGGCTAGCAATGTCTGAGGCATGCGGCATGATCTCAGGAAGTGAATGCGAGAGATTTAAATGACTCAGTTGATCACCATAGTGGCTAAGGCCATTACCGCAGACTGTGGGGGAACCTACAGGCACAACCTGTGCTGCTGGCGACAGCATTGGAGCAGTCACCACGTGCCAGCCTTGATCAAACCGATACTGAGCCCAATACACTTCGCCCATACGGGCGTCCAGCATAGCAAGTACCTCGTTACCAGCGCCGGCTAGTCGTGCTCGTTCAGCCATGGCCAGCAAAGTGACTACGGGTGCTGCGGGAAGGCTGGCACCAAACGCGATACCTTGAGCCAGTCCACATGCGGTACGTACACCGGTAAAGGATCCAGGCCCGGCACCAAAAGCGAGTGCATCGCATAGCTTCAAGCTGATGTTTGCTTGCTCAAATAGCGCATGCAGCATACGCGGCACCGTCATGGAGTGCATCTGTGAGCCTGGCGATTCTTGCCAGATCACGTGGTTTTCACGTAGCAGCGCAACCGAGGCAAGATCACTGGATGTTTCTATGGCGATGATGGTGGGATATAAAACAGACATAACCGTCATTTTACCGTGCGAGACCTTCGTCGACAGCAGCGCTGTCAGAGTATGGACATCAGCAGCCAACTGCCCCGAACGAATACACGACTGCCCTACGGTAAAATGTGGACATGAGTTGCCTTTTTCTGACCCCTGACACGTTTCCCAAACTTTCAGCCGCACTTACATCGGACAAGTGGGTCATTGCCTGCTTGTGCGCTGCATGGTGTGATGTGTGCAAACAATATCGCGCAGGATTTGAGGCACTGGCAGAGCAGTTTCCTGCACACCAGTTTGTATGGATAGACATAGAAGATCAATCCGATTTAATCGGCGATATGGATGTAGAAAATTTTCCTACGATACTTTTGCAACGCGGTGATATTGTGGCTTTTTATGGAACCATGATGCCCGAGCCCAGACAGGTCGCCCGATTACTTGAAGCGCAACTTGAGCGCACAGACGAAGAACTACAGCGCGAATCTACCAGCACGCCCGATCGCTCAATATGGCAAAAAGACTGCAGTTTGAAAATTAAACTGTCTGAACTTTAAACGAATAGCTCAGCTCAATTCAATCAACTTAGTTTTAAAGGCAAATTTCTTAGCCGCTTGCCCGTTAAATTAAATATCGCATTAGCTACTGCTGGAGCAACGGGTGGCGTGCCCGGCTCACCGACGCCTTCAGGTGCTGCGCTGCTCTGAACTATGATCACCTCGACTTCAGGCATTTCATCGATGCGCAACATAGGCATGTCATTGAAATTCTTTTGAACGACTTGACCATCTTTTAACTGCACGTCGCCATACAATGCGGCCGATAATCCATAGGTAATCGCTGATTCTATTTGTTGCTCAACAATTTCAGGATTGATGACTGTGCCGCAATCGATAGCACAAGTAATTTTATGTACTCGAGGTTTACCTTGTTCTATCGAAACGTCTGCAACTTGGGCTACGATGCTGCCAAAACATGCGTGCATTGCCAAACCATGAGCGTGCGATAGAGCCGGTTTACCAGCGCGATCAACCGCAGCATTTAATACGGCGAGGTGACGCGGGTGCGATGCCAGCATACCGCGGCGAAATTCGGCAGGATCGACTTTAGCGGCGTGCGCCAATTCATCCACAAAACTTTCTTTGAAAAACGCGTGGTGAGAATGTCCAACCGAACGCCAAGGACCCACGGGTAACGGAGACTCCACAATCACGTGTTCCACATGCTGATTATTGATTTCGTAGTAATGATCAAACAAGCCCTCGGCAGCCGTTTTGTCTGGCCCCATGGGCGGCAAATCAAATGCGCGCAATAGCAATTGCTGTATGGGCGCAGCCGACACTGATTTACTCTGCCAAGCGTCAACCTTGCCCTTCTTATTAAGAACAGCCGTTAGCTGAGCAACACAGGCTGGTCGATAAAAATCGTGAGCGATGTCGTCTTCACGCTGCCATAGCAATTGCACCGGAACACCGGGCATTTCTATAGCCAGTGCTGCGGCCTGGGCCACCATATCGGTTTCTAGTCGCCGACCAAAGCCGCCACCGATATAGGTCACCGTTATATCAATTTGATCGACCGAAAGTTTGGCTACGCGAGCGGCCGTAGCAGCAGCAACCGACGGCGCTTGTGTCGGCACCCAGATTTTTAGTCGCTCATCGGAATAGTGAGCAGTGCAATTAATCGGCTCCATAGGCGTATGCGCAAGATAGGGTGCGCTGTACTCGGCCGTGATTGCTCTGGGCATCTGATCGTCGTCTATCTCATCACCCACACTGTAGTAGGTAAACCCCGATTCCTGATTCAAGCTTTCTTTTAGCTGCTGCATCACCATCAGATCGGTAAGTTGTGCGTGTGGCCCTTCTTGCCAAACAGGCGCGAGTAGTGCGAGAGCGCTGAGTGCAGTCCATCGACTGCCGGCAATCACGGCCACGGCATCGGGCGCCCCTGATTGTTCTTGATTTAGCCTGACAACTTTCAATACCCCTGGCAAATCGGTCGCAGCACGCATATCCACGCTGCTGAGTCGACCACCCAGATGCGGACACATCACAACAGACGCGTAGACCAGTCCCTTGGGTTTAACATCCAAACCAAAATCGGCGCTGCCATCAATTTTGGACGGTATGTCTAGCCTGGGCAGGGATTTGCCGATGAGATTGAACGCGTATGGCTGTTTTATTTGAAAGGAAACATCGCCCAATTCTGCCGCATCGGTAGCTAATTCCCCGTAACCTG
>CAYUDI010000150.1:0-2195 GCA_964443585.1 uncultured Bifidobacterium sp. | reverse complement strand
TCCGCATTCGGACTCGGGTACACCCCAGCGTATAGCGGCAGCCATAATCAATCGAGCTCGGGCTGAGGCACCCGCTTCCCGCATGGGAATCCAGCTGTCTTTGACGCTGGTTGAGCCTCCCGTGACCTGTATTCCCAGCTCGCGTTCTATTTTGCGCGAGAACCATTTACCCAATTGATGAATCGCGCTCTGATCCTCCGGGTGAAATGGCAGGCCATCTGCCAGCATCGTGGTATCACCATATATTTTGTCCAGTGGCGCCTGCACTACACGTATTGATGTCAAAGGCACATCGAGCTCTTCAGCCACCAAGGTGGGCAACGCCGTCATTACGCCCTGCCCCATTTCACTTTTTGCCAGCACCACGCTGACGCGATTGTCAGCGCCTATCATCACCCAGCCATTCAACGTGACGTCACCCGCACGCATAGGCAACAGCGCTGAGCCCTCCAGCCTTTGCCTGGGCGGCAAGAACGCCCAGCCCACCACCAGCGCGCCCGCAACCGCTGCACCGCTGATTAAAAAGTGGCGGCGACTGAATCGCTCTGAAGGCTGGTCAAACATAACTGCGTCCTCGCTGATTTAAATGAACAGACCGAATGCTAGCCGATCTTAAGGAATTAATCGGAAAAGTTATTGCGCAACGATAGACCGAGCGCGCAACCCTACTTACTCCTAAGTGAGAGTCGTGTCTGAAAATTTTTTTCAAACCTTTGTTTTACTGTTGCTCGTTACCGATCCATTTGGCAATGTACCGCTGTTTATTAGTACCTTGACACACGTCTCACTTGAGCGACGCGCCAAGGTAATCATCCGCGAATGTCTGATCGCTTTTTTTCTACTGTTGCTTTTCATGTTTGGAGGTCGTTATTTTCTTGAGGCCTTGCAATTGAGCTCGACATCGTTACGCATAGGTGGTGGCGTGATTCTTTTTCTAATTGCTCTGAGGATGGTTTTCCCTACAGCAGAGGGTATTTTTGGCAGCGCATCAGATATCGGCGGGGAACCCTTCATCGTTCCGCTGGCTATTCCTGCGCTGGCCGGCCCATCCGCGCTGGTCACTGTTTTATTGTTCTCTACCAGCCATGCGATGGGAATCGTTTTACACGTCATCGCATTGATGTTGGTAGCGGCTGTGTGGTTGATTGTTTTGCTCTCTGCAGAACGTTTGCTCAGCGTTTTAGGACCAGCCGTCATTAAGGCATTTGAACGCTTGATGGGGCTCATACTCACAGCCTTGGCCATAGAAATGCTATTGGCGGGAATAACAACCTACATCCAGGGATTGGCGAGCGTCGGCCCCTCAACTTAAAAGACTTGGTCTGTCAGGCTATAAGAAAGCCCTCCCTAAGCGTTATTATTGCGTTTCAGTCACAAATATCGACCTCGATAGGCAGCTTCAGGTCACTCATCATGGATCAGTTCAAACAGATTTCAACCTTTGTCGATGTGGTGGCCCGAGGGAGCCTGTCAGCAGCTGCACGGGCAGAGGGCATAGCGCCCGCGGTCATTAGCCGACGCCTGGATGCGCTTGAAGCCAGGCTGGGCGTAAAACTCTTGCAAAGAACCACACGCAAAACCGCTTTGACCACCGAGGGCATCGCGTTTCTGGAGAATTGCCAGCGCATACTGCAAGACCTGGAAAACGCCGAAGCTCAAGCCTCCGAGCGCAGTGTACGAGCCAGTGGGCATTTAACTGTTTCAGCGCCGGCAGGATTTGGTCGGCAAATTGTGGCGCCTCTTATCCCCTCTTTTTTAGCTGAGCACAGAGAAGTGACGGTGACCTTGAATCTCAACGATCGCGTAGTTGATCTGCTCGGCGAGGGTATCGACATCGCCATACGGATAGCCAGTTTGTCTGACTCCAGCCTGATCGGTATCAAACTCGCAGACAACCAACGCGTCGTGGTGGGCTCGCCTGAGTATTTTCGTAAGCATGGACGACCGACCACACCGGATGAGTTATCGCGGCATAACTGTTTGGCTATTTCCAGTGCAGGCAGTCAGCGCGGCTGGACATTTAGGCAGACAGGCAAGAGTGTCACCATGAAAGTGGGCGGGAATATGGTGTGCAACGACGGCACGGTGCTGCACGACTGGGCCCTTGCCGGCAAGGGCTTAGCATGGCGTTCAATGTGGGAAGTTGGTAAAGAAATTGAATCCGGCATGCTCGAGACTGTGCTCGATCAATACTC
>CAYUDI010000149.1:0-6362 GCA_964443585.1 uncultured Bifidobacterium sp. | reverse complement strand
CAACACCATACGCCTACAGGTCAATAATCAATCCGAAGAAATCAGTGTTTCACGGCTGCTGGGGGCCACCGATGGCTTTGTTGCCAGACCTTTTTACTACTCAGGAGGCTTGCTGGGCTTAGCCGCTGGCTGTCTTGCACTCTTGGGCGTGATGGCAATACTGAGCCTTTTAAACACACCCGTTCGAGAGCTGGCCAGTCTGTATGGCTCCGTTTTTCAGCTACAGGCTCTCAATGTGGGCACTACCTTGCTATTGCTGTTTGCCAGCACGATGCTAGGCGTGGCGGGAGCCATGCTTTCAGTCTGGCGGGCGCTCAGCGATCCCGGCTGAACTAAACATTCATCTCCACCTCTATTTACATTTTTATATCCCTTTTGTATCCTCGAGTCGCTTAGCACTCCACCCATGAGAGTGCTAAAATTAGAGGTGTGAGGGCTGACATTAATCACCAAATTATCATGCCCAACTAGACTAACAAGGAGCATTTATGACAGCTTTGTCCGCTTCTTCCGCACTTGTGCCGGCTGGTCATCAGCCGTTGGCTCTGGGCTTACCCGTTAGCCTAGGCAATATTGACGCGTATATCTCTACAGTCAATCATTTGCCGTTGCTAAGTCAGGAAGAAGAACTTTCACTCGCTCGCCGTTTGCGTGACCAGCATGATCTGGCGGCAGCGCAAGCACTCATCGTCTCTCATTTGCGCTTGGTTGTTTCTATTGCGCGCGGCTATCTCGGTTATGGTTTGCCTCATGCAGATCTTATTCAAGAGGGCAACGTCGGTTTAATGAAAGCCGTCAAACGTTTCGACCCAGAGCAAGGTGTGCGTTTGGTTTCTTACGCCATGCATTGGATTAAAGCAGAAATTCACGAATATATTTTGCGTAACTGGCGCATGGTAAAACTGGCTACGACCAAAGCTCAGCGTAAATTATTTTTCAATTTGCGCAGCCATAAACCTGGCCTTGATGCCATGACCCCTGATCAGGTGGATGCACTGGCTGCAACGCTAAAAGTCAAACGCGAAGAAGTCATAGAAATGGAAATGCGTATGGCAGGCCGCGATGTCGCTTTAGAGTCGCCTTCGGATGATGACGATGATAACTTCGCGCCGATTTCTTATTTGTCCGCAGACCATTCAGAGCCTCTGAAGGTTCTTGAGAGTAAGCGGTTTGATCATTTGCAGTCCGAAGGCCTTGCCTCAGCTCTAGCGAAACTCGATGAGCGCTCACGCCGCATCGTTGAGGCGCGTTGGCTAGCCAATGATGATGGCTCGGGGGCTACGTTGCATGAGTTGGCTGATGAGTTTGGCGTTTCTGCCGAGCGTATTCGCCAAATAGAAACGGCTGCTATGAAAAAAATGAAAGCTACATTGGCTGACTATGCCTAAATTATTCGCTGCTTAACAAACTAAAACGCCCGCATGACGGGCGTTTTTTTTAAACACAGAATAAGTGCTATAGCAATCCTACTTAGCCAGCGGGGCTGGCCAATAAACGTTTCAAGTCCTTGAGTAAACCATCACCACCCTGACCATGCCTGACGAATAAACGTATGCGTCCCTGGTCATCAAACACATAGCTGCCCGCCGTATGATCGATGGTGTAGCTCTTACCATCGTTGCTCTGAATTTTTTGCGCAAATACTTTGAAGTCTTTTGCGATTTTATCTATGGCCGGTTGTTCCCCCCACAGACCTAAAAAACTTGGATCAAATGCAGGGACGAAATTGGCCATCAGCTCGGGCGTGTCACGCTCAGGATCTAGAGTAATAAACAAAACTTGCAGACGCGCCGCCTCAGCGCCCAAGGCTTTCATAATGCCGGCCATTTCTGCCAAGGTCGTTGGACACACATCTGGACAGTGGGTGTAACCAAAAAAAACGACGACGACTTTACCTTTGAAATCGGCCAGCGTACGACGTTTTCCGGTGTGATCAGTCAGCGTAAAACCTTTCGCATAATCCAGACCCGTAACATCGGTGTTGGCGAAAGGTACTTTAGGTGTCTGCGGTTTATCGCAGGCGGTCAACGCAAGCAGGCAAGTAAAAAATGTCAGCAAATACCGCATGGAGAACTTTGATCAATAAGGTAAGTAATGATCGATCAATAGCGCTGCAAAGAGCAAGGAGAGATAGATGATGGAATACGCAAACGCTTTGCGAGCGATGATGTCATCATAGTGTCGCCATATACGCCACGCATACCAGAGAAAAATCATGCCAAGTATAGCTGCGCTGATCAAATACATGATTCCGCTCATACGAACAGCAAATGGAAGCATGGAGGTTGCGACAAGTGCAATCGTGTAGAGCCAGACATGAAAACGGGTGAACTCCATGCCATGTGTAATGGGCAGCATAGGTAGGCCCGATTTTGCATAATCGTCTCGGCGGTACAGCGCTAGTGCCCAAAAGTGCGGCGGGGTCCACACGAAAATAATAAGCACCAGTATCCATGCTTGCATACTCACATCATTGGCTATGGCTGCCCAACCCAAAGCAGGCGGCATAGCACCAGACAAACCGCCAATCACTATATTTTGTGGTGTGGCAGGCTTCAGTATGATGGTGTAGATCACGGCGTAACCAACAAAGGTTGCAAACGTGAGCCACATCGTCAGTGGATTAACCAGGTTGTAAAGCACCCACATACCAGCGCCGCCTATCACACTGGAAAATGCGAGCGTTTGTGTCACAGTGATTTCGCCGCGTGCCAAGGGACGACGTGCGGTACGTGCCATGCGCGAATCAATTTCACGTTCTACCAAACAATTAATCGCAAACGCAGCCCCCGCCAGTAACCATATGCCCACGGTCGCAGACAACACTAAGCGCCAATCGGGCAGATTTGGAGTGGCAAGAAACATACCAATCACGGCGCAAAAAACCGCGAGTTGGGTCACCCTGGGCTTGGTCAGCGCCCAGTATTGGGCGATGCGATTTTGCTCGGCAATCAGGGTGGTCATGGAATAAAGCTCAGGCCGGAAGGGTGTGCACAGAGTGCGGGGTGTCTGTGTTTTTCGTTGAAAAAACAATGAGATAGTTTAGCATGACGAGGAGTAATAACAGTATTGCAGCGCCCGCGTTATGTAACACGGCGATGGACAAAGGCCAATCCAGCAGTACGGTTGAAATCCCCGTGGCGAGCTGAGCCAGAATAACCCAGGAAATCGCCCGTGAAACGCTGCGTAATCCCTCGATTTTGCGCGCCCGGTGGCTAGTCCATGCCACCAATCCTACGACGAAAATAGCGAAGTAGCGGTGCGCCCAATGAATCGCCACCAGCGCGCCAAAGGGCAGGTATTCATTTGACGACGTCATTCCTAATGGCCGCCATAAAGTAAAGCCCTGAGCCCATTCCATCTCCGGCAACAGTGATCCCTGACACAACGGAAAACCTCCACAGGCTAAGGCTGAGTAATTCGTGCTGACCCAACCGCCAAGAGCTATCTGAACAAATAAAATCACCAATGACAGCAAGGCTGGCCAGCGCATGGTGTGTGCATCGCCCGCTACTGCAGGCGGAGGACTTTGGCGCATAGCGTGCCAGGTCAGTAGCGATAGCAGGGACATACCCAACAAAAGGTGAATCGTCACTATCACTGGCTGCAGTTTTAGGGTGACAGTCCATGCGCCAAACGCACCTTGTATGCACACAAACAAAAGTAAAAGCGCAGGTAATTTAGGCGAATAACGAAGCTCAGATGATGTACGCGATAAGCGCCAGGCAATCACAAGTGCGGCAATGATCAATACACCCACGCCCATGGCCAGGTAACGATGAATCATTTCTATCCAGGCTTTGAACACTGTGACTGGCCCCGTCGGCATCGCCGCTTGTGCCGCACTGATATCTTCGTGAGCTAAAAAGGGATTGGCTTCACCATAACAACCTGGCCAGTCCGGACAACCGAGTCCGGAATCGGTTAAGCGAGTGAACGCACCGAATACAATTAAATCAAATGTGAAAAACACCATGACCCATGCCAGCTTGCGATAGCGGTCGGTGCCACGTGACAGGTACACCAGGGTCGCAGGTATCAATGCCACCAGCAGGCCCTTTAGAGCTAAACCAATCAACATGGCATCAGCCTATGCTGGAGGCCTTGAGCAGGCGCGAAATATCTTTTTTAATCTTGTTGGCATCGGGGTCTTTGGGGAAACGCATCATCAAATTGCCCAGGGGATCAATCATATACAGATGATCGCTTACTTTGCCACCTTCCGCTGCGGGTAACCAGGCTGCAAGCTTTTGTGCATCGACGCGCAAAAAATGTGTGCCGTCATATTCCTTCATCAGTGCAATATCGAGCGGCGCATCATCGGTAATCAACCATACGCGTTCCACACGCCCCATCTCTTTACCTTGGGTTAAGCGCAGCTGACGCATGTAGTAAAGTTTTTGCGTACAGGCCTTATCGCACACAGCCGCGTCCACCTGCAGCAATATCCATTTCCCTTTTAATTGTTCAAGGCTTGTAGGTTTACCATCCAGAGATGCGCCACCTAAATCAGGAATCGGATACTTACGCGGATCAATCAGCTCGCCATAATTGGTACGCACCTCGGGCTTGATCAGGTAGTACGTTACATATGAAAAAATCATGGGCGCAGCGCAGATCGCCAGCACGATCAGCATCATCCTGCGACCTCTGCCTACCGGCTTGGTATTAACTGCTTCGGTTGCTTGCACGTCGAAATCCTGTCACTAGAAAAAAAACTGCCGCGGCGAGGGCCAAGCCATACCATTGAAATGCATAGCCTTTGTGGGTATCTATACCCACCGACGGCACCGGCCAGTCACGCACCAATCCGTCATTGCTGTCATTGATTTGTTCGATTATAAAAGTTTGCAGGGGTAGTCCGCTGGCGCGGCTAAATTCAGCGACATCGACATTCTGCGCGATAGCCCCAGGCTGCAGAGCTGCCGCCTGACCAAGCGACATGAGGCGACTGGTTGAAGCTCGTACACGACCCTCTATGCGCACCTGACCAGCGGGTACAGCAATATCCGGTATGCGTTCTCGGTTAATCGCATCGCGAGGAAACCAGCCACGTAAAACAAGTATTGATTTGTCGCTGCCGGTAAGCTTAAAGGGCATAAGGAGGTAAAACCCTGCCCTACCCTGATAAGGACGGTTATCTAAATAAACGGCCCATGGGCGCACGAATTCACCCTCAGCCGAAATACGACGAAATTCTTGCGGGTTGGGTTCGGCAGGCTGAGCATTGGCATTGATGGGTACGAACTCAGCTCGCGTTTGCATTTCTTGCTGTAGTGCGCGTTTTTGATCTGCACGGCTTAACTGCCAGTTTCCCAATGCAACCCCAATCGCCACCACCACTACAGCCGCCACAAAGGGCACCCACCGGAAATGAAAGCTTAATCGCATTAGAATGTCAGATATAAATTTAACTTAGCGCTTAGGCGCATTGATAGCTTGCGCCCACATGAAAATTATCGTTGCCATTGCCTTTATTTTGATCATAGCCAGTTTGGGTTCCGCGCTGTTTTTTCTCATGCGGGATAAAGGCACAAGCAATCGTACAGTCCATGCTCTGGCATTGCGAGTTGGCTTCTCTATAGTATTGTTTTTGCTTTTGCTGCTAGCTAACCGTTTGGGCTGGATACAACCCACAGGCATTGCGTATTAAAGCTGAACCAGTAAAAAAGCCGCACCGAAGTGCGGCTTTTTTTTAACCAGTTACCACCTACAGCCAGTACACAACAACGTACAAGCCTAGCCAAACCACATCAACGAAGTGCCAATACCACGCAGCACCTTCAAACGCAAAATGATGATCCGGTGTGAAGTGACCCTTCATCACACGATACAAAACAACGGACAACATAATTGCGCCCATAGTCACGTGAAAGCCGTGAAAGCCCGTTAGCATGAAGAAGGTAGAACCGTAAATACCTGAAGTCAGTTTGAGATTCAATTCTGTGTAGGCGTGATGGTATTCATACGCCTGGAACATCATGAATATCGCACCCAACAAAATGGTAGCGCCCAGCCACAGAGCTGTTTTGCTTCGATCACCCGCACGTAGAGCGTGGTGAGAAATTGTCAACGTAACTCCCGACGTTAGCAATAATGCTGTGTTGATAGTCGGGATGGGAAACGGACCCATCGTTTCAAATTTGTCGATCGTTCCTGCTGGGCCAATGCCTCCCCAATTGGCTGCATAGTCAGGCCATAAAAATTTATGGTCCAAATCCCCCAACCACGGCATGCTGATTGCTCGGGCATAAAAAAGCGCACCGAAAAAAGCTCCAAAGAACATGACTTCGGAAAATATGAACCAGCTCATGCTCCAGCGATACGAAGTATCAATACGAGCGTTGTATAGGCCGCCCTCG
>CAYUDI010000148.1:0-6394 GCA_964443585.1 uncultured Bifidobacterium sp. | reverse complement strand
AAACCTAAAGCATATGCGTTACCTTTTACACCGACATCCTGCGCTTTAGCTTCTGCACAATCACCCACAAATCGTGAGGTATCGACTTCACATTCACTGGTCTGATAACCACCATAGCTGACCCTGCTTGCATCAACACTGGCACCGGTCGTGAACTGATGGGCATTCAGAATTTTTGTCAAATTGACGCTGGTGCCGTAACTAGTCTGGCGGGTACGCGTTTGGTTGATGACTCCTTCTGGTTGGCCATTTTCAATTTCAGCATCACCTCCGACAGTACTCCGCGTGCTGTAACGAACATACGCATTGGTAGCTAATTCAGTATCTCCATCCAAAAATCGCTGAAGATTAAAATTAACCATACTAAGTTCATTCTTGGTGCGATCGTTATAGGTATAGCCCCAGCGACGATTGGTTTCGTACATGCCTTTGGTACGAGCGCCCGTATCGTCATACGAATAACTTGGTAGTAAACCATTACCCAGCAAATTACTACGCCCATGCAAAAAAGAGAGATCCCAATTTACATCCGACTGCGTGTGGCCAATTTTTGCAAATACATTGCCAAGCTGTCCTTCAGAGTCTCTGCGCCAGCCGTTTTCATGAAAGGCCGTTGTGGAAATAAATTTATGCCAGCCATCGTTGGATTTCTCACCGTAGCTCACATCGGCACGCTTACGCATCCAGCTACCCAAGGATAATTTCACTTCCGTGCCCGGAGCTGTGAGGCCCGACTTGGTGGTGAATGCTAATGCACCGCCCAGTGTGTTCAAACCATAGATAGGATTTGATCCGGGTACCAGTGTGACATTACCAATGGCTGCTTCAGGGATCATGTCCCAGTTCACGACATCACCAAAGGGTTCGTTAACTCGCACTCCGTCTAAGTAAACGGATAAACCCTGAGGCGAGCCTAAAATGCCAGACAATCGAAAACCGCGATAGGTAATATCTGCCTGAAACGGACTACCTTGTATATCGTTGACGTTCACACCGGTTAGATTGCGCGACATGAACTCGGTCAGATTCAAGCTTTGACCATTGTTGATCTGCTCGCTAGTGACTGTTTGCACATCGTAGGGAAGCTTGTTTTTTTCTATGCCCAAACCCGGCAAGGGTGAGGTGCCTACCACTTCAACGGGTTGTAATTTTTTCTCTGTATCTTCAGCGCGAACTACCTGACTTGAAAATAAAGCAGCTATTGCTACTGCCATGGCAGTAGCTTTGTGGGGATATGAACTCATCATTGTTTTTATGGTGGGAGTTTGCTTGAGGGTCTCTGTTTAATAACGACTTCTGTTTGGGCGTAATCTTAGTAAGCGTTGTTTAAAGTGGAAATAGGAGAAATTCCCAACGTGGTCTCTTATTAGCTTCTGGGTCAAAATAATAAGGTCGTCTTAGCCAGTATTGCGACATTTATTTTCAACTTGAAAAGTTATTTTTCTATCCATGGGAATTATTCCCGCTCAGCTGGGAATTTTTACTATTGCCTCGTGCAGCAGAGTAGTTGACTATTCACTCAGCAGAAAAATGTACTCCATCCAGTTCTCTGCCTCTAGTCAACCTTGTTTAAATAGAAATTTTTCGTGGCACCCTACCAAGGGATCTACAGGCGATTACAATTGTGATCGCCTTTTTTTTTACTTCCAATGAAAAATTCTTATATTTCTGTGATGCTAGTGGACGACCATGCGGTTGTTCGCGCAGGCTACAAGCGTTTCATCGAGCTTGACCCATCATTGAAGGTTATAGCGGAAGCGGGTACCGGTGAAGAGGCTTACACTCTTTTGGAAACAACACCGGTTGATGTCGTGATTATGGACCTCTCTATGCCGGGTCAAGGTGGGTTCGAGACACTGCGCCGAATGCTGAATCGTTTTCCGCAACAAAAAATTGTGATCTTCTCTATGCATGAAAATGCATCTATTGCACATCAGGCAGTCACCCTTGGGGCTAGCGGTTATCTGACAAAAAGCATGGAGCCTGATCTGATTGTGCAAGCGATACACGAGGTCATGTCCGGAGGCACACCGATTGCCAAATCCATTGCCGAGGGACTCAAAGAACTTAGCGAAAATCATTTGCCCCACAGAGAGTTACAGCCGCGTGAGTTCGAAATTTTTATCTGTCTAGCTAATGGCGAAAGCATAGACCAAATCAGTAGCAAACTGCATCTGAGCCAGAAAACAGCTGCTAACTATCAGGCAACGATACGAAAGAAATTGAATGCGAATTCGACTCTGGATATTTACCAATACGCTAAAGAGCACGGATTATTAAACGATTGAGATGAAAAAAACGGCTCCCAGTTAGGAAGCCGTTTAGAAATGGAGGCGGGGGCCGGATTCGAACCGGCATGCACGGCTTTGCAGGCGTAGCATATTTTCATTAAAACCAACAATTTTGAAAATTCGGAATTCAATGCAAAGCTGCCTTGGTCGACAGCTCAACATTGCCTAGCAGTTCTCGAATCCAATTTTGCATCCAAGATGGCAAGGTATTCAAACCTGAAACAAGATCGTCTCTGACTAGTGCGGCGTTGGAGTCTGTGAGTATTCTTCTTAGCCTTGCACTGACCATGCTCGGATCTGTTGCGTCGCTAGATTTCAATTCATCTCTGAGCCAATACAGAGATTGAACAATGCGCATAGCAGGCCTTCCAGCCCAGAAGAGTTTGCTTGGTGCCGTCAGCTTAAATTGGATGGTTAAGTTGTCTAAAACAATAGGGCGTAATCGGCCGTCCGTATGAGTAATCACTTGACCCGGTACTGCGTTGGTTAGCCCCAAATCATTGGCAGCGGTCATTCCATCAGGCAGGATTCTTACTTGATCACGTCTACCTACAGCATCAATGACACTTCTATAATCGGCGGCTGCAGTGCGTCCGGTTAGCTGGTTTGTTCTTGGCTGATCGTATAGACCTCGATCTATCCGACGCAAAGCGTGGCTAACCACCATTCTTTGGAGTGTTTTGTCCACCGCATCGCGCTGCCCCAGGTCGAGGAAATCTGACGGCGTCCATACCTTTGAGGCTGGAGCGCCGCTGATTCGTTCTACCACTTGCAATTTGAGGATGGGGGTTTGCATGTCCATAATTCACCTTGTCCGATAAGTATGTACAAACTTCGGACAATATCAAGGTAAAAAGATGTCAACTAAAATAGTGCCGTCGCGATAGCGCAACCTTCTTTTCTTTAGTTTTTGAAAAATTTTTTTCATCGCCCACCCCTATAAGCGCAGCGAACTTGCGCCCTATATCCAAATAGATATATTCTTTCAATGACCTGTTTATCCAAACCTTTGCACTGAGTAGGATTCTCGAAAAAAGATCTGCTTGCCATGCCAGAGGAAGTGATTGATGTGTTCGAATTTGCTTTGCACTTGGCCCAGGCTGGTAAAAAGCATGTGCAGACTAAACCGCTCAAGGGGTTTGGTGGAGCCAGCGTGTTAGAGGTGGTCGAAGACCACATGGGCGATACCTACAGGGCTGTTTACACCGTCAAGATCACAGACACGGTCTATGTGCTCCATTGCTTTCAAAAGAAATCTAGGCAAGCAATCGAGACACCGAAGCAGGATATTGAGTTGATTCGCGAACGTTTAAAGGCTGCGCAAGCGCATGCCAAAGGAATTGTGAATGATTGAAATTGAAATCGAACATGGATCAACCAATGTCTACGAAGACCGTGGTTTACCCAATGCTGCTGAAATGCACGTCAAGGCTATTCTGGTTGCTAAGATCGGTGAAATTATCAAGCATCGTCATCTCACTCAAATCCAAGCCTCTGAGATTCTTGGCATGCCCCAGCCAAAACTTTCGGGCATGCTACGTGGGCAGTTTCGTGGCATCAGCGAAGCAAAAATGCTCGATTGCATGAATAGATTAGGCCGTGATGTTGAGATTGTTGTTCGTAAGTCCTCTCGCTCTCGTGCCACTGGACGGACTAGTGTCATCTTTGCTTAATTTTTAGTTTAAGTCGAAGAAAAAACGAGGTTAAATCAAGCCACTTCCATTGGCTTAATATTTGCCAGCACTTCAGCTAGGTCATCCTTAGCGCGAGCTGCATCGTAATCTAACTGCAGTCCAGTCCAGAAACCATCGTTGACCCCAAAGTAACGCGACAAGCGCAGGCCTGTATCAACGGTAATCGCACGCTTGCCAGCAATGATTTCACTTACACGCATCTGGGGCACACCAATCTCCTTGGCAAGTCGATACGCCGAGATGCCAAGAGGCTGCAAAAATTCTTCGGAGAGAATTTCACCGGGCTTGGGATAAGGAATTTTACGCATGGCTATAGTCTCTTAATGATAATCAACAATTTCAACGTCCAGCGCACGGCCATTAACAAATCGAAAGCAAACCCGCCACTGGTCATTAATACGAATACTCCACTGGCCTTTGCGATTACCCTTAAGAGCTTCCAAGCGGTTGTTGGGTGGAATACGTAATTCATCTACCCTAATCACCCGATTGAGCATAGCAAGTTTTCGCAAAGCAACTGTTTCGATATTTCTAAAACGCGTGACCCGACGCCCATCAAACAGTGATTCCGTGTCGCGGCATTTGAAAGATTCGATGGACATGGCCAATGCTATCGCCTATCGATAGTCTCGTCAAGCGATAGCATTATGGATCTACTCTGCACTGTTGCTTAAATTAACACCGCCTTAATTCTACCTCCCCACCACCCCCTGCAACCCCTCCAACCTCGCTCTATCATCCCTGCACGCTCGGTAGTAATATTTTCCCTCAGGTATCTATTGCTGACCTAATACTCGATTGCCGTTGGATTTTTTCCCAGCAGCATACAAAGCTGGTTCAGGTAGTTTGGACTTGCATCCCTGTTGAACAAGTACCCTTGAACTCGACAAGTTTTACTATCAATCCAGATAAACAAATCGATCTGAGACTTAGCGCGCTCTAGCGAGACCGAGATATCGACCAAGGTTGCATGCCGATTGCCATCGGCAGAATGAAACAAACCAGTTAGAGTCTCTCTAAGATCACCGAAGTCAGAGCCAGCATCATGGTTGACAAAAACCAAGATGTTAGGAACCGTCCTTTTTGGATTTACTGCCTCAAACTGCTTTGAAGCCTTGTTGGCATGCTTCCTGATTTTTTTAAAAACTGGGTCTTCTCGTCCACCGCCAACGATTTGACATATTTTGGTCGAATCAAGCAGTTTTTCTAACCAATCATCACGCGGAGATTTCAACTCGCAATACGCTACAAGTACACCGTTCAACAGCATTTGAAGGTCAGCAGTGTGGCTTGCGCCGCGAAGAATTTTATTTAGCTCCAATCCATTCAGGGTAAAAATTAAGTCCCCAGCGAGTTTTAAATCATCTTCTTCGAATGGATACATAATTATCTCTCAGGTCGTTAATCTGTTGGATAGTCATCCAAATTTATTGCTAGGCAATTCAAGAGCCACACCAAATCACAACAACTCACTCGTTAATGCGGCTCTGTAATTTAGAGCAAACGGTCATGATTTCCTCAAAGCTCGGCTGGTGAGTTGAAAGCAATCCATCTTCCAGCATTGCATCGTAATCTTTTTCAAGCGCATCCAATGCAGCACCCTTAGGAACAATCTGAAATTCAGAACTAATAGCTGCTTTGTAGTTAATCGGATTTTTGTCTGCATCTTTTTCTGCAAAAAACATAGCCTTGTGTTCGGCAACTGCATAAGCAAGCTGCTTATCAGTAATCGCAGTTTGAGCATGGCCGGATTGGACCATGGCGGCTAGGTCATACCAATGCCGTGAATAGCGATCACCTCGCAGCCGGTGCTGTTGGCAATACACATGCGTCGCTGTGGCCTTTTCCCAAAAGGTTCGTTCTGCAGCCATTGCCAGCGGCTGTGCCGTCGGAAATTTGACCCCGTTTATCGCAGGAGCAATATCACATGTCACTGTGTGTCGTTGATGTGGCTCACCCGTAGCCCTACCGCCAAACTCAAGCTGATTACTGGGAGAGACATACCCAGTACCAAGCCTGATCGGTTCATAGGAAAGAATCAGTTTTTCTTTTTCATTACCTGCAAGCGTCAAAGTGGCCTTTATTTCTTCGCGCTGAATCTCCGACTGCAAAACTGGAATTACTTCACCTTCAATCCACTGAGGTAACCGATCACGAACCCGGTCTGCAATTTTTTTAGCTTGACTCGATGTGGCTGGTATCGGATTACCATCGCGCAAAAGCTCTGGCACTACTTCGCGAATATCGTAGGTGAGATCAATGTCTTCTGAGAACCGATCAATGATCTTGTACACCTTGGACAGTGACGTGCCACCTTTAAAGGTCAGTTTTTCTGCGAGACTTGATCCGTAGATCGTAACCACCCGGTAAACACCGTCGTGACTTAATCGATACCTTCTGCTAGTTAGC
>CAYUDI010000147.1:3295-6430 GCA_964443585.1 uncultured Bifidobacterium sp. | reverse complement strand
GTGGTGGGAAGTGCAAGTTTCGAACTTGCGACCTATCGCGTGTGAGGCGATCGCTCTACCCCTGAGCTAACCTCCCAAAAGCGAGCAGATTATCGCATAAAGAATAGGCGACTCATACTTACTGCCGCCAAAGGCAACTGCCTTTGACTTCTTTGTCTAACACCGCCAGCAAGGCTTCATGCTCAGCAAGTTCTTTGGCAGTGGGCGCTACTATCAGCACCTCGGCCAAACTGACGCCGATTTCATTCTCACCATCCGCTTGAAAATCTGCATGCATATCCATGGTGAGGCTATCCTGACCGCGCGTCATGGCAAGATAAACCTCCGCTAGTAATTCAGCATCGAGCAAGGCTCCGTGCAATGTGCGATGCGAATTCGAAATACCGTAGCGCTCGCATAAGGCATCAAGAGAATTACGTTTGCCTGGATGAAGTTCCTTAGCCTGCAACAGCGTATCTATCACTTTTTGTACATGCTCAGCAAAAGCCGGCAGACCGACTTTTTCAAACTCAGTATCAAGAAAACCCACATCAAACGGCGCGTTATGAATAATGATTTCTGCATCACGAACAAATTCGCAGAATTCAGCAGCGATGTCGGAAAATTTTGGTTTGTCGCGTAGAAATTCAGATGTAAGTCCATGCACTGCTAATGCACCCGGGTCGGAATCGCGCTCAGGATTTAAGTAGTAATGAAAATTCTTACCAGTCAGCCGACGGTTAAGCATTTCAACACAACCAATTTCAATAATCCGGTCACCGCTACGTGGGTTCAAACCGGTGGTTTCAGTATCAAGAATGATTTGACGCATAAAAAAACGATCTCAAAGAAAATTACAGTTCAGGGTTTATTGAGGCATCAGAAACTGTCTGGCGCAACAGATCAACACCACGATTGGCCAATGCGTCAGCGCGCTCATTACCCTCGTGACCCGCATGACCTTTTACCCACCGCCATTCTATCGAATGACGCGACTGTGCTTCATCAAGTGCCTGCCACAGATCGACGTTTTTTACAGGTGATTTGCTGGCAGTACGCCAGCCTCTTGCCTTCCAGCCAACTAACCATTCGCTAATACCTTTTTGTACATACTGACTATCGGTATGAACAATGACTTCACAGGGTCGCTTCAAGGCATTTAATGCTTCAATCACCGCTTTTAATTCCATGCGGTTGTTCGTGGTGTTGAGTTCACCCCCGCAGAGTTCTTTGCTGTTATCGCCAGCGATTAGCCATGCGCCCCAACCTCCGGGCCCGGGATTACCCTTGCACGCACCATCAGTAAAAATTTCAACTTTGCTCATCTGTTTGATTTTTTTTCATCTGATTTATAGCGGGCACGGCTCGTTGCACTCTCGCACTGCGCTGTTCCAACACACGCCCTACTAATCGCATACCTTGCACACGTTTGATCGCTTGAACGATGTACAAGGCACCCAGATACGGCCACCAGCGATTACCTGCCTGCTCAAGAAAGTCAAAGCGTTGTAACCATTGACTGGTACCGCATGGCGGTGCATAACAACCGAAATGCCCTCGGTTGATTTCCATGTTTAAGAGCTTCAACCAATCTTTTAATCGAGGCACGCTAATAAATTCACCATCAACAGGTAAAAAATGCGCACCCGTGAGTCGGCCGAAAGCCTGACGCCCTCCCCACATGCTCACGGGATTGAATCCACAAATAATTACTTGTCCTTCAGGTATCAATACGCGTTCAACTTCTCGCAATACCTGATGCGGCTCGGCTGCAAATTCAAGTACATGTGGTAACACAACCAGGTCGAGGCTCTGAGAGGCGAAGGGTAGTTCAGCATAATCATGGACCAACACCACTCGTCGGTGTTGTTGATCATCTGTCGAATGATCGCTCGGATCGGAGATGCTTGAGTAAATAGTATCCGTCATCCAGCGATTGGGCATACGATTTGCCGCTAATGTATCCATCTGTGGCATACCCAGCTGCACAGCGTTGTAACCAAAAATATCGGCTGTTAACTCGTCGAGTCGTTCCTGCTCCCACGCCCGAGCATACATACCCGGTGGCGTATGGAACCACGAGCAGAGGGATATAATCAAATTTTGAGTAGCGTCTTGTTCCATACCCATGTCAGTTAATCAAACACTACACGTCACTGCCGTACCGGCATTTAACGACAACTATCTCTGGTTAATACACAACCAGCAGTACGCTCTGGTGGTCGATCCGGGGGATGCAACACCCATTAATGAAGCACTGGCATCGCACCAGTTAGAACTAGTCGCTATTTTACTCACTCATCATCACGCTGACCATGCAGGGGGTGTCAGTGAGTTGCTAGAGCGTTGGAACGTCCCTGTTTATGGGCCTGCTAAGGAAAATATTGCTGGCGTCACGCACCGCCTTACAGAAAACGACAAAATCAGCTTTGTACAGCCAGCCGTTACATTTAACGTTCTTGATGTACCAGGACATACCGCAGGCCACATTGCCTACGTTGAACATTATCAGCACTGGCTATTTTGTGGCGATACATTGTTTGCGGGTGGTTGCGGTCGATTATTCGAAGGCACAGCTGAGCAAATGACGCACTCATTGGCAAAATTTGCAGCGTTACCCGATGATTTCAATGTTTTTTGCGCACATGAATACACGGTATCCAATCTGCGCTTTGCCGTTGCAGTTGAGCCTGACAATGTTGTGTTAGCAGAACGACTCAAGCAAGCGCAGGCCGCTCGTGAACGAGGCATATCGACTGTTCCATCACTTTTAGGAGTGGAAAAACAAACCAATCCTTTCTTGCGCTATCGTCAGTCCAGCATCATCAAGACCTTGCAACATGAAGGACGACTGAGTCAGTCTGAGCCAGTGGCCGCCTTCGCTGCGCTCAGAGAATGGAAAAATTCTTTTCGCTGATCGTGTCGGGCCGACATCGTTAGCAAACTGTCACTGCTTATCCTTACTTTTGCTGACATTTCCCTTGACTAGCTTTCATTTCGTTAACTACACTTGCGCGGTTCCTATATACATTGTCATTGACCTTGATCGCTGACGATGTAGCCCAGGCAGCCTTCGACATGATCTTCCTGTCAAGTGCGTGCTCCGATTACACAGTGCAGGTCATGGCTACACCCGACTCCGCACAGCCTAACCAG
>CAYUDI010000147.1:0-3285 GCA_964443585.1 uncultured Bifidobacterium sp. | reverse complement strand
GCCTATTCGCCAGATTGCTGATACTTTTGCTGACCTTTTCCAGGCCAATGCGTCATTCCCAACTCGTAGAGCTCACGAAAATTTTGTTTTTTTGTGTGCTCACTCTGACCTCATCTATCGTCTTTAGCAATGATCTCACCATCGCACCCAACTCTGCGACGATGGATCGCAGTGAGCTAATTAAAGACTTCGAGCGTGAACCCGTGGGTTTGGATGGCGTTAGCTTACCTCCAGACTACGCATCACAATTAGAAGATATACCTATAGAAAATTTTGATCTCTGGGACAGAATTCGCAAAGGGTATGCTATTCCTGATCTGAATAATCCATTAGTTGCAACACAAACCACGTGGTACAGCTCGCGGCCTGAATATTTACAACGTATTTCTCAACGTGCCTCGCGCTATCTGTTTCATGTGGTTCAAGAATTAGAAAAACGCAAAATGCCGACTGAAATTGCGTTATTGCCTTTTATTGAGTCTGCATTTAATCCCCAAGCCTTCTCCACTGCAAAAGCTGCCGGCATGTGGCAATTTATTCCAAGTACAGGGCGCGACTACAACCTAAAGCAAAATGCGTTTCGCGATGAACGGCGCGATGTACTTGCATCTACCAATGCGGCGTTAAATTATCTGCAAAAACTCTACGGCATGTTCGGTGACTGGCAACTGGCGCTGGCAGCCTATAACTGGGGTGAAGGCTCAGTCTCGCGTGCTATAGCCAAAGCGGAAGCTGCTGGGCGGCCGACTGATTTCAATGGCCTCTCAGCGTTCATGCCCGCTGAAACCCGTAACTACTATCCCAAGCTGCAAGCGGTAAAAAATATTATCGCTACGCCCGCTCAGTACGGCATCAAACTGCCCACAGTCGAGAATCAGCCTTACTTTGTGTCGATTAAAAAAACACGCGACATTGATGTGAAGTTAGCAGCACAACTCGCTGAATTACCTATGGAAGAATTCAGGGCACTCAATCCACAATTCAATCGTCCGGTAATTACTGGTAGTCCGACTACGCAAATATTATTACCGGAGTCGAATGCTGAAAAATTTAAAGAAAATTTATCGAACTGGACTAAGGCACTATCGAGCTGGACAGCGCACAAAGTAACCGCTGCTCGTGAGCGCATAGAGAGTATTGCTGCCAGGTTTAAAACGACGCCAGAAATTATTCGCGAAGCTAATTCTATTCCGGCCAACATGCATCCCAAGGCAGGATCGACCGTACTGGTGCCTAAGTTAGCCTCTGCACCGGACAAAGATATTAGCCAGGATATTGCTGACAATGCCATGCTTTCCGTTGAGGCAGATGAGCCTCCGAGGAAAAAAATTAGCGTCAAAGTGAGCAAGCGCGACACTATAGACAGCATCGCAAAACGCTACAAGGTCAAGGTGGCCGAGATACGTCAGTGGAATGACATGAAGAACGATAAGCTCTCCCCAGGTCAGTCACTCAAGCTGGAAATTCGTGCTCCCAAAAAGGGCAAGAGCAAATCCGACAAAACAACTGAAAACAAACGACCAGCTCACGGAAAATCAGAACACCAGCGCCAGCAAAGAAATTAATTGATAACGGTGGGTTCTGGCTCGCTGAGCTTGAAATCTGCCGCTGCCAGTAAACGCTGGGTATAGGCATGTTGAGGAGTGGTCAATACCTCTGAGGTTTTCCCGCTCTCCACAACCAAGCCATCTTTCATCACTATCACACGATGAGCCATCGCACGTATGACGGCCAAGTCGTGACTGATAAACAGATACGCAATTCCGTGCTTGCGCTGCAAATCAGCCAGCAACTCCAATACTTGGTATTGAACCGATACATCTAATGACGATGTTGGTTCATCCAACAGCAGTAAAGCGGGCTTGAGCACCAACGCGCGCGCAATAGCAATACGTTGGCGCTGACCACCTGAAAATTCATGCGGATAGCGTGACATAAGCGATGGTGATAAACCCACTTCCTGCAAACTAGCCGCTACCGCATCACGCAGGGAATGGCGCGGCAAGCCCGACTTATGCAGTTCCAAGCCCTCAGCAACGATCTGCTCTACTGTGCGGCGTGGAGAGAGCGATGCATAAGGATCTTGAAACACCACCTGCATCTGCGCTCGCAAAGGCTGTAGCTGGCTGCTACGCATATCACTAATAACATGGCCATTGAATTCAATATGACCCTTGGTCTTAGCAACGGATAGTCGTAACAAGGCCATGCCCAAGGTTGATTTACCTGAGCCCGACTCACCAACGATACCTAGTGTTTCGCCACGCGGCAGCACTACATCCATGCTCTCAACGGCAACAAAATCTTTTTGTCTAAACCAGCTGCGGCGTATCATAAAGCTGCAGCGCAAATCTTTCGCTTCTAGTAGCGGCTCTGCGCCCGGCGCCACGTCCGTCACCATGCGTTTAGCATGGCTGGCTAACAAACGCTGCGTGTATTCCTCACGAGGCTGACCAAACAAGCGCGACGTATCTGCCGTCTCTATGAGTCGACCGTTTTGCATAACCCCCACTCTGTCAGCAAAACTTTTAACGAGGTTGAGATCATGCGTAATCATCAATACTGCCATGCCCTCTTCGCGCTGCAATGTATTGAGTAACTCCAGTATCTGAACTTGTATCGTTACATCAAGCGCCGTGGTGGGCTCATCTGCAATCAACAACTTGGGCTTGCAGGCGAGCGCCATAGCAATCATGGCGCGCTGACGTTGACCACCTGAGAGTTGATGCGGGTAAGACAATGCGCGGCGGGCAGGTTCAGGAATACCGGTTTTTTCTAGCAATTCAACGGCGCGATTAGCGGCATCTCGCGCATTTAATCCATCGTGCAGCATCACCACTTCAGCAATTTGATTGCCTATGGTGAACAAAGGATTCAGCGCTGTCATCGGCTCCTGAAAAATCATGGCGATATCTTTGCCACGCAAGCGTCGCAAAGCATTTTCAGACATCAACTGAATTTTTTGGCCATCAAAAATTTGATTGCCGCGTATCTGCGCATCTGGCAAGAGTCGCATCAAGGCTAACGCGCTAACGGTTTTACCTGAGCCAGATTCACCTACCAGCGCGAATTTTTCGCCCTCTTCGATACGAAAACTCACATTGTCAACGACACGATTCGTGTCGAAGCTGACTGACAAACTTTCTACGCGTAGCAGGCTCATGTCTTCCTCCTGACATCCAGCGAATTACGTAAAGCATCGCCTATATTGGTCAGCAGGAGCAAGGTGATGGTCAGTACAGCAAAGGTTGAAAGCGCTATCCACCAGGCATCCAAATTATTTTT
>CAYUDI010000146.1:437-6454 GCA_964443585.1 uncultured Bifidobacterium sp. | reverse complement strand
CCATCACCAGCACAGGACAACTTGCCGCGCTCGTGGCTGGCGCCGTCAAGACCCGTGAAAAAGGCAAAGACCCGGCCACCCGGACTTTTCAGGCTGTACGCATTTTCATCAATCAAGAACTTGAAGAACTGGAAACAGGTTTGAATCAGGCCTATGAGCACCTTGCACCGTTCGGGAGATTGGTAGTGATTAGCTTTCACTCACTGGAAGATCGTATCGTCAAACGGTTTATGGCTGATAAGGCTAACGTACCGCAGCCCGATCGTCGTCTGCCTGTTCGTGCGGTTGATTTGCCGCAGCCATTGATGAAATTACTTGGTCGTATTAAACCTTCTGAGGAAGAGATTGCTGCTAATTCCAGATCGCGCTCAGCCGTCATGCGTTGCGCTATGCGACTAGTCGGAGACCCATCATGAGTAATCGGGCACTCATGTCATTGGTGAGTTTATTAATGATCTGTGCATTGTTACTGGTGAATTCGCAATTTCAGGCGCGACGATTGTTTATTGAGCTAGAGCGTTCGCAGTTGCGTCAAAAAGAATTAGAGACTGAATGGTCTCAGCTTCAGCTAGATCAATCCATGCTAGCCAAGCACGCAAGAGTCGATTCGTTTGCCCGTACATCGCTGGGCATGACATCGCCCGGCGCCAGCCGTACACATTACATAAAAGCAGGAGCCAAATAGTGCGCTCACCCAGCAGAAAGGCAGCAGCAAGAGGTGTGGCATTTGCTGCTAGCCCCGTGCTTGCCGTTCGTCTGCCGGCGTGGCGTTCACGCGTCGCACTCTTTTTATTGTTTTCAGCTTTTGCTGCACTTGCTGCTCGAGCATTTTGGTTACAAGCAGTATCGACAGAATTTCTTCAGAAAAAAGGCGCGTCGCGTTATACGCGTACGCTAGATTTGCCTGCAGTACGTGGAAAAATTCTCGATCGAAATGGTGAAGTGATGGCGACTTCATTACCAGTCAAAGCTATTTGGGCAGTGCCCGATAGTGTGGCTGCACCTCCTGAAAAACTACAGCGCTTAGCGCAATTATTGGACATTAGTTCGCAAGAACTAAGAAAAAAACTCGATTCCGATACAAATTTTGTTTATCTCAAACGACAAGTTGAAATTGAAGCGGTTGATCAAGTGCTTGCGCTTGATATACCCGGCATACATACCAAGCCTGAATACAAGCGTTTTTATCCTGCCGGTCCAGTGGCTGCACATGTACTAGGATTTACCAGCGTCGAAGATAAAGGGCAGGAAGGTATGGAGCTTGCCCAGCAGTCAACGTTAGGCGGCATCATCGGCAGTCGCCGAGTACTACGAGATAATCTTGGTCGTGTGGTTGACGATATTGCACTGTTACGCGAGCCGCAAGATGGGCGCGATCTCACACTCTCTATTGACAGCAAAATCCAGTACATCGCATTTACACACTTACAACAAGCCGTAGAAAAAAATAAAGCAAAAGCAGGTGCGATTGTTGTTTTGGATGTCAAAACTGGCGAAGTGCTCGCGCTGGCCAATATGCCTACCTACAACCCCAATATGCGATCAGGATTAACTGGTGCGCAATTACGCAATCGTGCATTCACTGACACCTATGAGCCGGGTTCAACCCTGAAACCATTTACGGTAGCGCTGGCATTAGAAAAAGGATTGGTGACGCCCAGTACCCTGTTAGACACGCCGGGTAAATTGACGATAGGTCCTTCGGTCATTGGGGATTCCCACCATCATGCAGCAGCATTATCAGTGTCACAAATTATTCAACAATCATCGAATGTAGGTACGGTTCGAATGGCGCAAAAACTTGAGCCACGCCAGATGTGGGACATGTTTAGTGCCGTGGGTTTTGGACAGCCGCCGCGTGTAGGCTTTCCGGGAGCAGTCGCAGGCCGTATGCGACCACATAAAACTTGGCGACCAATCGAGCAGGCCACCATGAGCTATGGGCATGGCATCTCGGTATCACTCATACAAATTGCGCGGTCCTACATGATCTTTGCGCGCAATGGCGAAATAATTCCTTTGTCATTCCAAAAAGTGTCTCAGCCACCAATTGGACAGCATGTCATTAGTGAAAAAACCGCGCATCAGATGCGCGACATGATGGAGCTCGTTGTTGGTCCCGGAGGTACTGCTCCTCTGGCACAGGTAAGTGGTTATCGCGTAGCAGGTAAAACAGGTACGGCGCACAAATTAGAAAACGGACATTACATCAATAAGTATGTAGCTTCCTTTGTCGGCTTGGCACCTGCCTCTGATCCACGCATCATCATTGCTGTAATGATAGATGAGCCAAATGCAGGTAAACATTTTGGTGGATTAGTTGCCGCGCCCGTATTTGCCAGCGTTGCCTCTAGCGCGCTGTCCTCACTCAATGTGCCACCCGATGCCAGCATAACCAACGTCATCATTCCGACAGAGCCGATTGCGGAGAGCATGTGATGACAAGTGCCATCATCGATATCGCTGACGTAACACGCTGGCTCCGAGACTGTGCGCCTGCAGCGAATCTTTCGCTGGATACTCGGCGACTACAACGTGGTGATATTTTCCTTGCATGTCGCGGCGAGAGTGGTGACGGACGTCTTCACATAGACCAAGCCATTGAATTAGGTGCGCAAGCCGTACTCTTCGAGGTGAGTGATGATTTCCACTGGAATCCTGAGTGGACCGTTGCACATTTTGGCGTGCCTGAATTAGCAAAAATGGCAGGCCGTATTGCCTATGAATGGTATGGCAAGCCAGATACCGGTATGTTTAGCGTGGCTGTTACAGGCACCAACGGCAAAACGTCATGCACACAATGGCTAGGACAAGCATTATCCCGAGAAGGTTTAGCCACATCAGTCGTTGGTACTCTGGGTATTGCGCAATATCGCAACGGCGAGAGCAGTAAATTTCAGTCGACTGGATTAACGACCCCAGATCCAGTGCAATTATTTCGCTATCCCGCACAGCAACGCGGATCAAAAGCACTGGCAATAGAAGCGTCATCTATAGGTTTGGCGCAAGGACGCCTGGATGAACTGCATATTGATGTGGCTGTGCTAACAAACTTTACCCGCGATCACTTAGATTTTCATGGCGACATGGCCGCCTACGAAGAAGCTAAAGCACATTTATTCGACTGGCCCGGTTTGCAGCATGCAGTCATTAATCTGGATGACGCCATGGGTTTGCGCCGAGTTGCGCAGATACAGAGTAATCGTACGGGCATACAAATCATTGGTTATACCGTTGAAGGTACAAAGCACGATCATGTACCTGTGCTGAGTGCTAGTGATATACGCATAAGTCAGCATGGTACAAATTTTCAACTATCGTCCCCCTTTGGATCAGGTCCGGTACGCACGCACCTGATAGGCCATTTCAATGTAAGTAATGTATTGGCAATCGCCGGCGTGTTGCTGGCACGAGGAGTGTCTTGGACGAATGTGGTCCGTCAGATTGAATCACTGACGGCTGTTGCTGGCCGCATGGAGCAGCTGGGTGGACAAGATGGACCCATGGCTGTGATCGATTACGCACATACACCTGATGCACTTGAAAAAGCATTGCAAACATTGCGCCAATTAGCGTTAGCACGTCAAGGAAAATTGTGGTGTGTATTTGGTTGTGGTGGCGATCGTGACCCTGGTAAGCGTCCGCTTATGACAGCTGCGGCCTTCGCTGCAGATCACTTAGTTATCACTAGTGATAATCCGCGTAATGAAAATTCATCTGACATCATTGCCCAAATGATGGAAGGTAGTGCGAATTTTCCATCCAACAAACTACAAATTATTGAAGATCGTGCCCAGGCTATTTTGTCTGCCATACGTCATGCCGGTAAAAATGACGTGGTTCTCATTGCGGGTAAGGGCCATGAAGACTATCAAGAAGTCAAAGGTAAAAAACTCGCGTTTCGCGATGCTGATCATGCAGCGCTAGCATTAGCTACGCGCGCTACACGTTTTGGAGGGCATTGATGCACGCTAGCCTTTCAGCGTTAGTTAGTCACATCCCGGGTGCGCACATCACAGCACCCGCTGTTTTCAATGGTGTCACCACCAATAGCAAAAAAGTAGCTAAAGATAATTTATTCATTGCCCTGCGTGGTGAGCGTTTTGATGCGCATGATTTCTTGCATGAGGTGGTAGCACAAGGCGCGTCAGCGATTGTTGTTGAGCATATTCCACAAGGGCTTACCTTACCTGCCTTGGTAGTACCCGATACCCGTTTCGCACTCGGGCAGATAGCACACGCATGGCGTCAGACATTTTCTATTCCTGTTATCGGTGTTACAGGCAGCAATGGAAAAACAACCGTTAAAGAAATGATTGCTTCGATTTTATCGGCAGCCTTTGGTGAAAAAAATTATCTTTCTACACAAGGTAATTTGAACAATGAAATTGGCGTGCCATTGACTTTGTTCAGATTAGAAAGCACACATCGTGCAGCGGTAATAGAAATGGGCATGAATCATCCCGGTGAAATTGCGCGTCTTGCAGAGATAGCTCAGCCTACGGTGGGATTAGTTAATAACGCCCAGCGTGAGCATCAGGAATTCATGCAGACTGTGACAGCCGTAGCAAAAGAAAATGGCGCGGTAATTCATGCTTTACCCGACGCAGGGTGTGCTGTTTTTCCTGGGGATGATGATTACTCGTCGCTGTGGAAAACCTATGCCGATAAAAAACGCACACTGACTTTTGGATTAGATGAGCGGGCAGCTCTGTGGTGTCATTGGACACCTCAGGCGTTTGGCAGTGATATGCATGTTCATCTTAATGACCAGATTATTCATGTATCACTTGCTGCAGCGGGTGAACACAATGTACGCAATGCATTGGCAGCCTTTGCAGCAAGCTTCGCTATAGGTATAGATGTTGAATGTATCGTTCGCGGCTTGCAGGCATTTGTTCCGGTAGCTGGACGTTTGCAACGTAAGAGCGCATCGAATGGCGCTTTAGTGATAGATGATACCTACAACGCGAATCCAGACTCAGTACGTGCAGCCATCGATGTGTTGGCGACTGCACCTTCACCGCGCACATTGATATTAGGCGACATGGGTGAGGTTGGGTCTGAAGGCATAGCGTTTCATGAAGAGATAGGTTCCTACGCACGCACACGCCACATTGATCATTTATTTACTTTAGGTGCATTAGCGCGTCATGCCAGTCTTGCATTTGGTAGCGCTGGCCGGCATTTCGAGGATGTAGATACCCTAAACAATGAGCTAGGCAGCACCTCTGCCAGCGCGAGCATACTGGTTAAAGGATCACGGTTCATGAAAATGGAACGCGTAGTTGAGCGCCTGACAGGCACATCAGTAGGAGGTCACTGAGATGCTACTTTGGCTTGCACAACATTTTCAAGATCAGTTAGGTGCGCTGAGGGTATTTAATTTCATTACCTTTCGGGCTGTTTTTGCCACGCTAACGTCGTTAGTGATTGGCTTACTGTTTGGCCCGATTGTCATTCGTTTGCTAACCACCTTAAAAGTTGGTCAAGCTGTACGTACCGACGGTCCGCAAACACATTTGGTTAAATCAGGGACACCGACTATGGGCGGAGCCTTGATCTTGATAGGCATAGGCGTTTCAACATTACTTTGGGTCGACTGGAGTAATCGCTTTGTCTGGCCGGTACTGATCGTCACACTGGGTTTTGGTGTGATCGGCTGGGTCGATGATTACCGCAAGGTGGTTTACAAAGATCCGAATGGTATGCGCTCGCGCGAAAAATATATGTGGCAGTCACTGATTGGATTGCTGGCAGCGTTTTATCTGGCATTTTCTGTTTCTGGGCCAACCAACACGGCGGTGCTCGAATTATTTATGTCATGGGTGCAGTCAGGCTTCTCTATGGAGTTGCCGCAAAAGGCCGATTTGATTGTTCCGTTTTTTAAGACCGTTAGCTATCCCTTGGGTGTTTGGGGTTTTATTGCACTCACCTATTTTGTGATTGTGGGCACCAGCAACGCGGTTAATTTAACCGATGGTCTCGATGGTCTTGCCATCATGCCGACCGTCATG
>CAYUDI010000146.1:0-427 GCA_964443585.1 uncultured Bifidobacterium sp. | reverse complement strand
GTGGGTTCAGCACTCGGCATTTTTGCGTATTTAACCGGCAGCGCGACCTATGCAAAATATTTACTGATTCCTCACATACCTGGTGCTGGTGAGTTGCTGATTTTCTGTGGCGCGATGGCGGGTGCAGGATTAGCTTTCCTGTGGTTTAACGCTTACCCCGCTCAAGTCTTTATGGGTGATGTGGGTGCGCTGGCATTAGGTGGTGCGCTAGGCACCATTGCTGTGATCGTTAGACAAGAAATCGTATTGTTCATTATGGGTGGCGTATTCGTTGTAGAACCGCTGTCTGTGATGTTGCAGGTGGCGTACTTTAAATACACCAAAATGAAAACGGGTGTGGGTAAGCGTGTTTTATTAATGGCACCCCTGCATCATCACTATGAACAAAAAGGTTGGAAAGAAACTCAGGTGGTCGTTCGGTTCTGGA
>CAYUDI010000145.1:0-6532 GCA_964443585.1 uncultured Bifidobacterium sp. | reverse complement strand
GTACGCCGTCATAATTTTTGTCAGTGATGCAGGCTCTATGCGCAGATCGGCATCCTGTGAGCCCAAAACGTGCTGACTGCTTGCGTCCAATAGTACCCATGAGCGTGCAGCAATATTAGGTGGAGGTAGATTTTGTGCAGTAGTCGCACCCAGCATAAAAAAAGCGGCGCAAGCTACGAGAATTTTTTTCATTCGATGATTTCAGATGAGTGATGCGGAGAAACGAATTATAGCGCTCGCTTACGCTGGCAGGCGCCAGTAATCAAGAACTAATTGTTTAATGTGATGCAGCTTACGATGGAAAAAATGGTCTGCACCAGGAATGACTAAAACAGGAATATCTTGCGGGCGCGCCCATTCCAGTACATCGCGCAAAGGAATGGTGTCATCAAGCTCACCATGTATAACCAGAGTGTTCGATGGAACAGCGGGCATAGCCCATTTGCCTGCGGCTGACCCAACCAACACCATGCGTTCTGTGGGCGTACCACCAGCGCTTAATCGCTCATGCAGTTGTGATTGCACGAATGTGCCAAATGAAAATCCCGCCAGCGCTATGGGCAGGTCAGGATACTGTGTCGCCATGTGCGCATAGAGCAGTGCCATATCATCGGTTTCGCCCTGCCCGGCATCATGCGCGCCATCAGATTTACCCACACCACGAAAGTTCATGCGCACACTCACATAACCAACAGCCATAAAAGCGCGGGCCAAAGTCTGCACTACTTTGTTGTCCATGGTACCGCCATACAAAGGATGGGGATGCGCAATGAGCGCGATACCGCGAGGTGCATGTTCGGGGTTATCTAGCCTGCATTCCAGTTGCCCGCTGTGACCGGTCAGAGTGAATTCCTGAGTCTGCGAATTCATAATCAGATTTTTAAACGTTCAACAACCTTCCCGCCTACCAGGTGTGAATCAATGATTTCATCCACATCCAATTTGTCGACAAAGGTATACCAGACACCCTCAGGATAAATCACCATGACCGGACCCTCTTCGCAGCGATCGAGGCAGCCAGATTTATTCATCCTTACTTTGCCATGACCATTCATATCAAGCGATTTAAGACGTTTTTTTGCGTACTCTTGTATGCCTGCTGAGCCACGATCATGACAGCAAGATCGACCATCGTCGCGCTGATTGATGCAAACAAAAACGTGGTGTTGATAGTAAGGTTTTTCGCTCATGATATTAAAGCGTTTAGTTAATTTTTAGAAGTATTGCCAGGAGATTCGCATCATACACCGGCATGGTGTAAGACTTACGTTGATTCGTGACGGCCATGCGTTTTGTGAGTTAAGAACCAAAGCGCAAATAATGGCCAGACAACTGATAAGAAATGCGCCGCGCCATTAAAGTTGAGAAATTTTCCTTGCACCCATTCTTGTAAGGTCGATACAAAATAAGGATTGGCTGGTGCGATATTAATTAAAAACAAGCTCACGCCCAAAGAAAAAATAGCGGCACGACGCTGAGCAATTGCGGGAGCAAACGATAATCCCCCTAGCATAACTAAACCCATAATCAAACCGCTGGCAGCACCGGGTGTAAACCATCCAAAAGCATCATCCGGATCAAACAAAATGGCATGCGCCAGTGTTTTGACAGTAATCGCTGAAATCATCAATAACAAAGCCAGCATAGTCTTGGGTGCTGTTTGTCGGGTCTGGCACAACAGTGTCAATACGGCGCCTGTCATACAGCAGGCCGTGATGATGACTTCGGCGGGTAGGTAGTGTTCTATGCCTGCGCCAGCCTGGCTCCATAGCCACTGCCCTACATCAATGGGGCTTTCAATCAATTCCGATAGCCAGCCAGAAAAGGCTCCTAATACCTGACCATGACCGAATAGATACGGCTGAGGAAAAATCTGCGCCAGGGGCCACAGCGCAATGACAATTAAACCTCTACTGGCCTGCTCTGAAAACCACAATCGACGCAGTGCGCGCAATTGACTTTGCTCGAGTATCGGTCGGCGGAGTAGTTCACCCAGTGCGGCACCTATGAGCGTGCCAACTGTATTGGTGATGAGATCGAGATTGCTGGGTACGCGTGAGGGTAAAAAGCTTTGCACAGATTCCAGTACCAGTGCGAGCAGAACCCCACAGACACTTGCCACCGCAATGGCTGGAGCAGAGCGCAGATGAGGATAGAGCGCCAGCACAGCCAGTAAACCTAAGGGTATGTAGCCTATGACATTGACCGTAATATCAAAGCCTGTCCAGTAGCGCGGCAGCGACTCAGTAAGATAAGACCATGGCATCAGACCGCTGTCATGCCAGCCCGCAAAAGGATAGCAGCTTGCGTACACTACTAGCAGTGAGTAAAAAACCAGAGCAACCCGTACCGATGCAGATGCTTTGCCCGTGACAGGGGTTGCAGTTTTTGAGTCACCAGAATGACGAGTTTTTAGAACGGGCATGCGTGTCAGTGTATTGGAGTTTGCGACGGTCGTCACCCGCGGCAGCGGCAACCGATACAATGCACGTTATGAATCCGGCTTTGATTGCAGAGCATATAACTCGCCATTTCGGTGCGGCAGCGCACGACGTGAAGGTCGAGGTCTTGCCATCAACCCAATCAACCAATGCAGATCTGCGCGCCCGCATTTCTTCCCTGACTGAGCCCCTGTTGTTGACCACCGAAAGCCAGACCGCCGGACGGGGGCGCTCGGGGCGAGCATGGCATTCAGCCCCCGGAGATAGTTTGTGTTTTTCCCTTGCCTGGCCCTTAACAGCGTCGTTAGATCGCATGACAGGTTTGCCGTTAGCAACGGGAGTTGCCATAGCTAATGCCTTGCATACATTGGGATGGCCCATACAACTGAAATGGCCTAACGATTTGCTGATGGGTGGAGAGAAATTGGGTGGAGTGTTGATAGAAACTGCCACAACGTTACGCTCTGCAAATGCAGCCAAGGTGTGGGTGGTGATAGGAGTAGGTCTGAATGTGCACTCCAACCAGCAGCGCGATGCCGGGCTTGAGTATCCCACTGCTTTTTTAAGTACTCAGCCCATCGACAGAAATCACCTGCTAGCAAAAATTACAGATTACTTGTGCGCCATGTTAGTGGAATTTAATCTTCACGGATTAAATCCGTTTGTCGATCGCTGGCATGCATTGCATGCCTACCAAGATCAGCCGGTTATACTTCACGAGCGTGGAGAATTACTGCATGAAGGTATAGCCCGCGGCATTACCTCCCATGGATGCTTGATACTTGATACAGCAGAAAAGCGCCTAACGATTATGGCGGGTGATGTATCACTTCGTTCTCAGTTACGCGCCCAACCTCTGGGAGGCCTTCATGCGATTGCTGATTGACGCTGGTAATACACGCATCAAATGGGCATTAGCAGAGCCTGATAACGTCATTGGTCACTGGTATTCCTCAGGCCATGCGACACACGCAGAAACAGAAAAATTAAAACACCTATGGTCTGATCAGACAATTCATCGCGCAGTCATTTCGAATGTTGCAGGTGAAGAGGTCACATCACAGTTACGAAAAATTTTAGATGAGTGTGACGTACGCACTGATGCGATTCATTTTTTTCACGCGCAACGAGAATGTGCTGGAGTGCGTAATAAGTACGCGCAGCCTACCCAACTAGGCAGCGATCGTTTCGCTTCGTTAGTAGGTGCACGCCATCGTTTTTTTGGAGAGCGCCTGCTAGTCATAACCTGTGGAACAGCAACCACCATAGATGCACTTGACGCCGACGGTACTTTTTTAGGGGGGATGATACTGCCAGGATTAGCCACCATGGCAACCTCTCTAGCGGTTAACACAGCATTGCTACCTACGGTACACGCAACCGACAGAGCGCGGGTATTTGCTGACAATACACAGGATGCGATCATCAGCGGATGTCTGTCTGCCCAGGTCGGGGCTATCGTGTATGCCTATAGTCAGCAGTCTGACCCAGTCCCACGCTGCGTACTTTCTGGAGGTGCCGCTCACTATGTTGCACCGTATTTGCCGATGAAATTTGATGCTGTCGATAATCTGGTATTACTAGGCTTAGATGCTTTTGTTGCGGGAGTTAGCTGATGATGTTCAGGCTTTTATTTTGGGTGCTGTTGATCTTCAATCTGGTGTTGCTCACTTTGCTGCCCGGCCCTTTGCCTGGGACCTCCTCGCTGGAGCCTCAGCGTGTACTGCAGCAAGTGCAACCAGAGCGAGTGACTATCGTTTCCAATCCGCTCACCAACGATCCTGCGCTGGCAGCACCCAAGCCAGCCCCATGCGTAGAAATTGGCGACTTCAGCACAACCGCCGCTGCAAAGTTCGAGTCACGACTGGCTAAGCTCAAGCTACCTACCCTCCCGCTAAAATTGCAGGTGCAGCCCCCTCAGGCGAGTCTGGTTTTCATACCACCCCAGTCGGATGAGGCTAGCGCCAACCGTCGTCTCAATCAGCTACGTAAATTAGGGTTTAACGATTTGTCAGTGGTTAGAGAGCCGCCGGCACGCCGCTGGGGCATATCAGTGGGACTATTTAGCAGCGCCGAGCTAGCAGCGGCGCAACTCGAGAATTTAAAAAAAGCAGGCGTAGCTGATGCTCGCATCGAAGATTACCCACTGAATTCTGCGCGATTTGCCTATCAGCTCAAGGGTTTTGCCAGCGAAGACAAGCCCGAACTCAAAACAGTGATTACCGAGTTTGCAGGAACCTCACTGCGCAGCGGCAAGCCGTAAAACTAGGGGGACTGGTCGTCCGTCGCTATGATCTTTAGACACGATGGGCAAAAGCACGCATCTCCCAAGCCACCTGCGTCCGTTAGTGTCGTCGTTGGTATCGGTGGCAACTCCATGCACCAGCATCGTTCGTCGGGCACGCCATCAGTCATTGCACAATGAAAGCTTTGACCACATTTCACGCAGGCGCTCATGGGTTATCTCCGTTTTTAGTCTCGTTTCGTGGGTGCAGTCCCCGTCCTGTGCCGTGCTTGATTGCTCTTGTTTGAGCCGCCCAAGGCGACAGTAGGGTGACATCAATGCGTAAGCTGCGAAGCCTCATCAGTTTAGCTGTAAAATTCGGAGCTACCTTTCATCCTCTATCCACTAACGACCGCAATGCCAACTTCGTCGATTGCTCCAGAAATCAAGGCTGAAATTCTGGCCGAAGCTCTACCCTACATTCGCAAATTCCACGGCAAGACTATCGTCGTTAAATACGGCGGTAATGCGATGACAGAAGAGCGCCTTAAACATGGATTTGCACGTGATGTGATTCTTTTAAAGCTCGTTGGCATGAATCCGGTTGTTGTGCACGGAGGCGGGCCGCAAATCGACAATGCCTTAAAAAAGATAGGCAAGCAAGGCTCCTTTGTGCAGGGCATGCGAATTACCGATGAAGAGACCATGGAAGTTGTTGAATGGGTCTTGGGTGGTGAGGTGCAACAAGATATTGTGATGCTAATAAATCACTATGGTGGACAGGCCGTAGGATTGACCGGCAAAGATGGTGGCTTGATACGGGCTCGCAAGATGCAGATGCCTGACAAAGAACATCCCGGTAAATTTCTTGATATCGGTTTTGTTGGTGAAATTGAAGCCATCAATCCAGCCGTAGTGAAAGCACTGCAAGATGATGCATTTATCCCGATTATTTCGCCCATCGGTTTTGGCGCAGATGGTCAAGCCTATAACATTAACGCTGATCTCGTTGCTGGCAAAATCGCAGAAATTTTACGTGCTGAAAAATTGATTATGATGACCAACATACCTGGCGTAATGGATAAAAACGGCCAACTGTTGACTGATTTATCGGCGCGTGAGATTGATGAAATGTTTGAAGACGGCACAATCTCTGGTGGCATGCTACCAAAAATTTCGTCGGCATTGGATGCAGCAAAATCCGGTGTAAATACTGTCCATATTATTGATGGGCGTATAGAACACTCATTACTGTTAGAGGTGCTGACTGAGCAGGCCTTTGGCACCATGATCCGATCGCACTAACAGGGTGCCGATTTTTGCTGGGTTAGATGACGAGCTAGCGTCTCTCCTTAGTGCGGAGTTCACTTGAGCCGACAGCTTGTTTGGTTATTTGACCTCGACAATACCTTGCACGATGCTGGTCATGCGATATTCCCGGCGATTAACCGAAACATGAATGCGCTTATTGCGCGGGTTTTAGAAGCCGAGAGTAAGCCTGCGCATGTGGAAGCAGTTAATGCAGTGCGTATCGCTTATTGGCAGCGGTATGGTGCAACCCTGCTGGGCATGATGCGACATCACGCCGTTCGATCCGATGATTTTCTGCGCGAGGCGCATGAGTTCACCGATCTGTCGCAAATGATACGGGCCGAACGCGGTGTGGCCTATCTTTTGCGGCAACTACCTGGCCTAAAGATTTTATTAACCAACGCCCCGGCGGCTTACTCCCGAGATGTTGTGCGACACCTGGGTTTGCATAAGCATTTTGCCGATCATGTGCCGATAGAATCCATGGTGGTGCACCGTCACTTGCGACCCAAGCCTTCGCCGTGGTTAATGCGGCAGCTTTTGGCATCCCGTGGCT
>CAYUDI010000144.1:0-6605 GCA_964443585.1 uncultured Bifidobacterium sp. | reverse complement strand
CCCACTATCCCTAACACCCGGCTCCTGCCTGCAGGAGGCCGGGTTTTTTGCTTTTCATCCGTACGAATTCGATTTGCAGAACGCTTCTGCCGAATCTGCCGAACGTATTGCAGAACCCGCCTTGAAATACTTCAAGCACTGGTTAGCGCTGCTATCAAGCCGCACGAAACAGGGCCTTTTTCACCTTCAAGGAGACTCAATTGCAACACTCAGAACCCGTTATTCGGCATCTCAACCAACGGCAGCTTGCCGAACGTTGGGATCTCAGCGAAGCCACCCTTGAGCGCTGGCGCTCTGATGGCATCGGCCCTATTTTTCTCAAACTGCAAGGCCAGGTTCGTTACCGGATCGAAGACATCGAATCCTTCGAAGCCGACAGCCTGCGTAAGAGTACTTCTGAGCGTGAAGTAGCCCGAGGTGCAGCATGAGCACCACGACAACCTTCACGCCCGAACAGGTGTTAGCCACTCCGGCCGGCACCCTGGCGCAACAACCCGCCGAACTGCTCTTTAGCTTTAAAAATTCAGCAGCTGATCTTTTGACCGATGCCAAATCGCTGTGTGATCACATTGATCAAGCCATCGATTTCAAGTGGAACGAACGGGCTCGCTTTCTGCGCCACGAGGTAGACAAAGACACAGGCGTTGTGCATTTCGATGATGGCAACGTGCGTATCACTGCTGATCTCCCGAAAAAAATCGAATGGGATCAGACGCGCTTAGCTGAAATCGCGCGCCGTATTAGCGAGAGTGGTGAAGACCCTAAGCAGTACGTCGAAATCACCTTCCGCGTGAGTGAAACCAAGTTCAACGCCTGGCCCGACACCCTTAAGTCCTCTTTCAACGCTGCCCGCACAGTTAAAACCGGGAAGCCTTCCTATCGTCTTGCCCTAATCAAGGAGTAACGCCATGTTTTTCAGAAAAGCTGCCATCGACAAGCTTCGTCAACGTGCCGAATGGGGCATGCGCGACCTGCCCGACACCATCCGTGTTCCAGCCTTGGAAAGCTATCGTCCCCACGAAGTCGTTATCGCATTAGAAGAGTCCACATTGGATGATCTGGCATTTGCCATGATCGGTATTGAATCGCAAATCGCAGAAATGCGCCGTCCATTGGTTGGTTTGCGCGAACTGTACGAGCAAGCGCGCAAACGTGGCGGATTGGGCTCGACCACCGTGGCTGAAGTGTTTTTACAAAATCACTCAGCGGAGGTGACCAAATGAGCTTGCCCATCATTACGGCCGACCAGCGTCTGGCTGAACGACGTGGCGTTAAAGGTGTGTTGGTTGGCAAATCCGGCATAGGAAAAACCTCGCAGCTCAGGACTCTCAACCCAACCTCAACACTGTTCTTCGATCTGGAAGCTGGTGACCTTGCTGTTGAAGGCTATGCCGGAGACACTATTCGCCCTCGTACCTGGCAGGAATGCCGTGACTTCGCTGTGTTTATTGGCGGAGCTAACCCAGCACTGCGAGAAGACCAGCCTTACAGCGAAGCACATTTCAGCGCCGTTTGTGAACGTTTTGGAGACCCGGTTGCGCTCGACAAATACGACACCGTGTTCGTCGACTCCATCACAGTTGCCGGGCGCTTGTGTCTGCAATGGTGTAAAGGGCAACCGCAAGCCTATTCCGAAAAAACCGGCAAGCCCGACAACCGTGGAGCCTATGGCTTGATGGGTCAGGAAATGATCGCCTGGCTGACTCATCTGCAGCACACGCGACGCAAGAATGTCTGGTTCGTCGGGATCCTCAATGAGGCCTTAGACGATTTCAACCGCCGGGTTTTCTCTTTGCAGATCGATGGTTCCAAAACAGGGTTGGAGTTACCGGGCATCGTCGATGAAGTCATCACACTGGCCGAGGTCAAAGCTGACGATGGCAGTAGCTATCGTACCTTCGTTTGCCACACCCTCAATCAGTGGGGTTACCCCGCCAAAGATCGCTCTGGTCGTCTGGATGCGATCGAAGAACCGAATCTCGGCCGACTGATGCAAAAGATCGCCGGCCCTGCCCGACCTGCGACCGAGCGTCTCGACTTTGCGCGGCCACCCGTAGCTGCCGACGACCCCGCCCAACCCAAACCTCTATCCACTATTTCTTTTCAGGAGTCCTAATCATGACTTTTTTCGATTTCAATTCTGCTGCCGAGCAAGCTAACTACGATCTCATTCCCAAGGGCACCATTGCACGCGTTCGCATGACCATCAAACCAGGTGGCTATGACGATGCCTCTCAAGGGTGGACTGGCGGCTTTGCAACCTGCAGCCAGACAACCGGCTCGGTGTATCTGAACTGTGAATTCGTGGTGCTCGATGGTCCTTTCGCTCGACGCAAGATGTGGTCACTCATTGGTCTCTACAGCGCCAAAGGTGCCGAGTGGACCAATATGGGACGTACTTTCATCAAAGCCATCCTCAATTCTGCGCGTGGCATTAATCCGAGCGACAACAGTCCGGCTGCACAGAATGCTCGCCGCATCAGCGGATTCGCTGATCTGGAAGGCATCGAATTCATTGGCAAGGTTGACTGGGATAAGGATCAGAACGGTCAGGACAAGTGCGTCATTAAATCCGCCATTACTGCGGAACATAAAGACTATGCCGCCTACGCGAACGGCTCAGCACCCTCTTTATCCCCAGCGCCAGGAACACCGACTGTCAACGCCTATGCACAGGCGACCGGACGCTCGCCGGTTCCGGGTCGCCCCAGCTGGGCGCAGTAAGGGAGAGCAACCATGATCCTTCGCCCCCGCCAAACGATGCTTGTGCAGAGGACCCTTTTGGCTCTCGGCAAGCATGGAAATACCCTGGCCGTTGCACCAACTGGATCGGGCAAGACCATCATGCTGTCGGCTGTGGCCGGCAGTCTGTTGGCTGAGCCCGATGCCAAAGCCTGCATTCTGGCTCACCGCACTGAGCTGACCGGTCAAAACCGCGCCAAGTTCGAACGCGTCAATCCAGGCCTCAAGACGTCGGTCTATGACGCCAATGAAAAATCCTGGGATGGGCACGCCACATTCGCGATGGTGCAGACCCTCTCCCGAAAAGCCAATCTGAATCAGATGCCAACGCTGGACCTGTTGGTGATCGATGAGGCGCACCATGCTGTCTCGCCCAGCTACCGCGAAGTCATCGATCAGGTGCTGGTGAAAAATCCCAAGGCTGCAATCTGCGGCCTGACTGCCACGCCAAATCGAGGCGACGGCAAGGGACTGCGCGAAGTGTTCAGCAACCTGGCCGACCAGATCACACTGGGTGAGATGATCGCCAGCGGTCATCTGGTGCCGCCTAGAACTTATGTGATCGATGTCGGCACGCAGGAAGCGCTGAGCAAGGTACGCCGCACTGCGATCGACTTCGACATGAACGAAGTCGCCTCCATCCTTAACAAGACACTGATTACCGAGTCCGTCATTAGTAACTGGAAGGATAAGGCGATTGATCGCAAGACCATCGTGTTTTGCTCAACGGTCGAGCATGCCACCGATGTGTGTAGTGCCTTCAATCACGCTGGCGTTCATGCCGTATTAATTCATGGTGAATTGCTTGATGCCGAACGCAAACAACGACTGGCAGCGTTTGAAAATGGTGACGCTCAGGTGGTGGTTAACGTCGCTGTGCTCACTGAAGGCTACGACTACACGCCAACGTCCTGCGTGGTCCTGCTGCGCCCGAGTTCCTACAAATCCACTTTCATTCAGATGGTGGGCCGCGGACTGCGTACCGTCGATCCGCATGAATTTCCCGGAGTACTGAAGAGCGATTGCATAGTCCTGGACTTCGGCACAGCCAGCCTGATGCATGGAGCACTGGAGCAAGAAGTTAATTTCGACGGCCACAACCGCGATGGTGATGCGCCCACAAAGGATTGCCCAGAGTGCGGCGCTATCGTGCCGCTATCCGTGAGGGCATGCCCGTTTTGCGACCATGTGTGGGAGCGTTTGGAAAACCCCGATTGCGACGTGCTCGATAAGTTCATCATGAGCGAGATTGATCTGCTCAGCAGTTCGAACTTTCGCTGGTGTGATCTCTTCGGTAGCGACGATGCACTGATGGCTACGGGCTTCAATGCTTGGGGTGGCATCTTTTTCATGAACGCTCGATGGCACGCATTGGGTGGCGGCAAGGGACTCAACACGCGTTTACTGGCCATTGGTGAGCGCACCATCTGCATGGCCAAAGCTAACGACTGGTTAAACGATAACGAGTCTGAGGACTCTGCTTACAAAACCCGTCGCTGGCTAAACGAAGCACCCACGCCTAAACAGTTGCAATACCTGCCTGCTGAACTACGTACGGACTTCGGTCTGACACGTTACCAGGCTTCAGCGCTACTGTCCTTTCGCTTCAACCGCCATGCGATTGTCCGACTGGTCAATGCGGCCAATGACGCGCAGTCCCATCAATCGATGGAGGCGGCGTGACATGCGCAATATGCCACCGCAAGGCCAAAGGATACGGCTGGTTCAACGCGCACGTACCCCGCACAGATCCCTCGCGCTATAACGACAAGTGGGTGTTCTGCTCCCGCCGCTGTCAGTCAGCGTTCTGCAACCTAATGACGAAAACGGAGGGAAAAATGATTGATCCCAGTGACATGGAAATCGCGGCAATGCAGTCGTGCCTAGTGCCGCTAGGCCAGTACGTCAGCGCAATTGGTATGCAAAAGCCACTGGCCGACTACACCCGGGAAGAAGTGCTCTCGCTTATCGACGTAGTCGTGACCGTCTATCAAGATCGCATGATTGAGGAACACGAACGTATGACAGCCCATGACTGCCTATCTCTTGATCCCCACCTTACAGCTCCAGTCGCAACACGGCAGCAGGGACGGACATGATGCTGGACTTTAATCATCGTCCGATATTTCATGAGCAGGTCAGCGAACTTATTGATGGTGCGCTGGCATTGGAGCGTGATGCGCAAACTCCACGTGATTATTTAGGAGCGTCCCGTCTAGGCGTGACTTGCGAGCGCGCGCTTCAATATGAGTACACCCGCACACCGACAGATCCGGGACGTGAATTTTCAGGGCGTGTATTGCGCATCTTCGAGGTCGGCCACGTAATGGAAGATTTAGCCATTCGTTGGCTCCGCTTGATCGGCGTTGATCTCTACACTCACAAGCCAAAAGGCGGTCAGTTCGGCTTCTCGGTAGCAGGTGGTCGCATCAAGGGACACGTCGACGGTATCGTCAATGGCGGCCCGGCGAGTCTAGGTATGCGCTACCCGGCACTCTGGGAATGCAAAACCATGAACGACAAGTCCTGGCGGGATACGGTAAAAAACGGCGTCGCCAAGTCCAAGCCGGTCTACGCGGCGCAGATGGCAATCTACCAGGCGTATATGGAAACCAGCATTCCGGGAATCTCGCAAAACCCGGCGCTCTTCACCGCCATCAATAAAGATAGTCAGGAACTTTGGTTCGAGTTGGTGCCATTCGATGGCGGTCTGGCACAACGCATGTCCGACCGAGCGGTTCGCATCATCACTGCTACGGATGCGGGCGAAGTGTTGCCGCGATTCTCGACGACACCAACCCACTTCGAATGTCGGTTCTGCTCTTGGCATGAACGCTGCTGGGGCGGGTCTTGATGCATGAGTCTAATTACTTTGACTTCAACGACGCAGCAGATGGACCAACCGGGACGGTAGATGACGTCGAGGGACTACGCCAAGCACTGACTGATCAGCTCGAGTCTGTGCTGCTCTTTCTATTCCCCGAGGGGCGAATTCGCGGCGGTAAGTTCTACGTGGGTGACATCGATGGCTCACCCGGCAAGAGTCTGGTCGTAGAAATGACTGGACCACGGCGCGGCCTGTGGTTCGACTTCGCCGCTGACATGGGTGGCGACGTCTTTGATGCCTGGGCGCTGTCGCGCAACCTGTCTGTCAAGACTGACTTCCCACGTATTCTCAGCGAAGTGCGGCAGTGGTGTGGAATGGCACCTCCCAAGATCAAAAGTGCCATTCGTGACTTACGCCCACAGCCGGTTGATGAACTCGGCCCCTACACGGCCACCTGGGACTATCAGACTACCGATGGCACGTTGATAGCCCGGGTGTACCGCTACGACCCTGAACCTGGACGCAAGGAATTCAGACCCTGGGATGTGCGCGCCCGGATGTGGCGAGCACCCGACCCAAGGCCACTCTACAACCAGCCAGCCATGGTCACGGCCAGACAAATCGTTCTGGTCGAAGGAGAAAAATGCGCCCAGGCCTTAATCAATAACGGCATCGTGGCCACAACCGCGATGAACGGCGCCAAGGCACCCGTCGACAAAACCGACTGGACGCCGCTCAGAGGCAAAGATGTGCTGATCTGGCCCGACCGGGATGCCCCGGGCTGGGACTACGCTGAGGCCGCTGCCAAGGCATGTGCAGCCGTGTGCCGGTCGGTATCTATTGTGATTCCGCCGGAATCGAAGCCGCAAAAATGGGACGCCGCCGACGCTGTGGGAGAAGGCTTCGACTGCCAAGCTTTTCTTCAGAAAGGTGAGCGTATCAGCGTCAAAACAAGTGCGGCTGTCCTGCCCACGTACTCGATGGGCGAAATTCTGGATGACACCACACCCTTGCCTGCTGATCTTGTCTCCAACCG
>CAYUDI010000143.1:0-6636 GCA_964443585.1 uncultured Bifidobacterium sp. | reverse complement strand
TTTATTAGTTAACTGAGTACCCTGTGCTTCCATAACTGCAGGCGAGGCATAGTTTTCAGATGCAATCAGCTCAATATGGTCTTGCTGACGTTGGTTTTCCTTTTGTATGGCAGACCACAGCTCAGGGTCTGTTTTGGCAATTGTATGATCTCTGAAAAACATAATGCGACTCCAATCATGAAGAAAATAGTAGAGATAAATCGAATGAGATATGTAGGGTAGAAATATGTGCAGCCTTGCCGCTTGCTGTCAGTCTGTTCAGACCGTAGTCGTAAGAACTTGCGTGCTCAGTGAAGAAAAGTCCTGATCTGAGATTCCGGGAATACCTTATATCGCCAGTCCGACCAAACAAAATGTGACGAAATTCTAGTGGAGGCCCGCTTTTTGGGCAAGAACAGCCCGCCGTAGCGCGTAGTGTTTGGGCTAAAATGGAGCGGTTTCCTGTCTATCCAAAAAAAACGCCTTACAAAGGGAACTCATGATAGTTCTGATTACTGGTGCCAGCTCGGGATTCGGCGCCGAAATGGCCCGTAAATTTGCCTCTCATGGTCATCGCGTAATAGCCGCGGCCCGACGCGCCGACCGGCTCTCCGCATTAGCCTCCGAGCTTGGCAAAAACGTATTACCGGTTGAACTCGATGTGACCAGCAAATCCTCTATAGACCATGCCTTGTCATCCTTGCCAGCCGACTGGCAATCTATTGATGTCTTAATCAACAATGCGGGACTCGCGCTTGGATTAGAGCCCGCACATGAAGCCCATCTCGACGATTGGGACACCATGATAGAAACCAATTGCCGTGGTCTGGTAACCGTCACGCGTGCTGTCTTACCACGCATGGTGGCGCGTGGCTCGGGTATCGTTATCAATATCGGCTCTGTGGCTGGAGCATACCCCTATCCCGGCGGTAATGTTTATGGGGCTACCAAGGCATTCGTTGATCAATTTACCCTCAACCTCCGAGCAGATTTGGTTGGCACGGGCGTACGCGCAACCAATATCGCACCTGGTCTAGCTGGTGGAACTGAGTTTTCGAATGTACGTTTTAAAGGTAATGATGACGCCGCCGCCAAGGTCTATCAAGGCACAGTGCCGCTTGATGCACATGATGTTGCTGAGGCAGCCTACTGGGTCTGTAGCTTGCCTCCCCACGTCAATATTAATGGCATAGAAATGATGGCCACCTGTCAGGGATTCGCACCATTCACTGTTAAGCGCAACAACTAATGAGTGACGAGTTCCGCTGGCCGCTCAGGGTGTATTACGAAGATACCGATACGGGTGGGGTGGTGTACTACGCAAATTATCTAAAATTTTTTGAGCGTGCCCGCACAGAATGGCTGCGCTGCGCTGATATTACCCAGCAAGCGCTTATTGAAGATGACCAAGTGATGTTTGTCGTCAAAAGCGCGGCCATCGATTACCATGCACCAGCAAAACTTGATGATCAGCTGGAAATTGGCGTTCGCGTAGAAAAACTGGGTCAGGCTACGGTGAATTTTTCTCAACAGGCCTGGCGTCGTTCAGAACAATCGCTGGAGCTGTTATGTAGTGGACTCATACGCGTGGGGTGCGTCCATGCAATTACTTTTCGGCCTGTGCCCATGCCCCTGACCATGTTTGAAAAAATCAATGCCTTGTATACGATTGGCGGTAATGCTCATCTCACCGCTGCAACTAATTAACTCAACCTACTCCACCACACCATCATGACTGTCACACAAGATCTTTCGTTTTTTGGGATGATCAGCAACGCGTCGCTGCTAGTACAGTTGGTAATGGCGCTATTACTACTCATCTCCGCCATGAGTTGGACGTATATTTTTCGCAAGATGTTCACTATTCGTAAAGCAATCGCCCGCACCACAGAGTTCGAAACTGTGTTCTGGTCTGGTGCTAATTTGAATAACTTATACGAAGAAGTCACGTCCGGTCGGCGTCAACGCAGCGGACACTCTGGCGCGCTCGAACGTATCTTTGAAGCCGGCATGGAAGAGTACCGTAAAGCGCGACAAACGTTCACTGGCAAGGATATCGATGTCACTGCCTTGCTCGATGGCGCCCGACGCGCTATGCGCGCAGCCTACCAGCGCGAAATGGATGCACTGGAATCGCATCTGGCTTTTTTGGCGTCCGTAGGATCCGTATCGCCTTACATTGGTTTGTTTGGCACGGTCTGGGGCATTATGAATTCATTTCGCGGCCTAGCAAACGTACAACAAGCCACATTGGCATCCGTAGCGCCCGGCATTGCGGAAGCCTTGGTGGCTACTGCTATCGGATTGTTTGCTGCTATACCTGCCGTCGTAGCCTTCAATCGTTACTCACACGATATTGACAGGCTTGCTATTCGTTTCGAGAGTTTCATCGAAGAGTTCTCCAACATTCTTAACCGACAGGCTCGCTGATGGCACAAAGCTCCAGTCTGCGCGGCAGCCGTAGCCGTAAATTTAAAGCAGAAATTAACGTCGTTCCTTACATCGACGTGATGCTGGTGCTGCTGGTCATTTTTATGGTGGTTGCACCTTTATCGACACCGAGCATGATTAATCTGCCCAAATCCGGCAAATCCAATCAACCACCCACAGAATATCTCGAAGTAGAACTCAAACCCGACGGTACTGCCACCGTGGGGATACATGGCAAGAAAACACAAACCACGCGAAAACGCGAAGAGCTCGGTGCCCGTTTGCAAGAGCTGCATGAAAAATATCCTGAACTGCCACTGATGATCTCTGCGGACAAAGATATTAAATACGACGAAGTAGTCCAAACCATTTCACAGGCCAACAAAACCGGTATAGGCCGCGTCGGTCTCTCCACCCGCTGAGAACGCATTGAACAGCACCACCAGTCACTATCTCATTCCTCCTGAGCCGGGTCGTGGCCGTGCGCTGGTGCTTGCTGCACTGGTTCATTTATTACTTCTGATTTTTTTATGGTTTGGCGTTTCATGGCAAAGCGACACGCCAGTCGAAGTACAAGCAGAAATCTGGAGTCCGGATACCCGAGAAGCAGCACCCCCACCACCACCGGTGATCAGACCTCAGCCCGAACCCCCAAAGCCGGTAGCGGCAATTACCCCTCCTGCCCCCACTGTCGAATCAGAGCCCGCGCAGCAAAAAGAAGCTCAGCCTGACATCGCGCTGGAAAAAGAAAAAAAACGTAAACAGCAAAAAGACGATGCTGAACGCGTGAAAAAAGAAAAACTCGCTGAGAAAAAAGCTCTGGAAGAAGAACAAAAGCGTAAAAAAATTGCTGATGCAGAAGAAAAACTACAAGAAAAAAAGCTACAGGCTGAGTTAGAAAAAACGAAACGCGCTGAAGAAAAAAAACAAAGGGAAGAAGCCTTAGCTGAAGAACAAAAGAAAATCGCAGAAGAACAACGCCGCAAACAAGAAGAAGCCGTAATCGCGGAACAACGCGCCCGCAAACGGCGTGAAGAGCTGCAGCGGCTCAGTCAGATGGCGGGTGATGGTGTTGCTGGCGATGCGGAGAAATCGCAAGGGGTACGAGGCGACAACAGCTATTCCTTCACAATACGAGCTTTGATACTTAAAAATACGATTAAAATGCCGAATCTGGCTGACATAGCAGGAAATCCCTCTGTTGAATTTCGAATTGAACTGTATCCTGATGGTAGGCTGCGTGAAGAACCCAAAAGGATTAAATCATCTGGGGTAGAGGCATTTGATCAGGCTGTAAAGCGCGCCATTGAGAAATCTGCGCCCTTCCCGCCTGATCCATCGACGGAGAAGGTTCCTACAAATATGATCATCACTCATCGACCGAAGGACAACGATACGCGATGAAACGTTATTTACTAAAGCTTATAGCCTTGGTTGGTCTCACGGTCATCATGCCTCACTCACAGGCGCAATTAAAAGTCGATATTGCTGGATTTGGCGCCAATCAAATCCCCATCAGTATTGCTGGCTTTGCCGATGAGAGCGTTACTGGGCAAGCGATTAGTGCCATTATTCGCGCGGATCTTCAGCGCAGTGGCATGTTCAAACTCATCGAGTCACCTGAAACACTGAGCGAAACAACCGCAGTCAATCTATCGAGCTGGAAAGCCAAAGGTGCGGATGCCTTGGTTACCGGCAGCGCAATCAGGCACTCAGATGACCGCATAGAATTGCGCTATAAGCTGGCCGATACAGTTCGCACCGTCGATCTAACTGTTCAGGCCATAAGTACGCAGCCCCAGTTTATTCGTCTGGCTGCACATAAAATCGCTGACGATATTTTCGAAAAACTTACAGGTATACGGGGTGCCTTCGCGACACGTATTGCCTATGTCAGTCGTTCCGCTGGCGAATACAAACTCGAAGTATCCGACTCTGATGGCGAAAACTACTTCACCGCGCTACGCTCTAATGAACCGATTATTTCGCCGACTTGGTCACCCGACGGAAGCAAACTGGCCTACGTATCGTTTGAGAGCAAAAAACCAGTAATTTATGTTCAAGACCTCGCCAATCGCCGCCGTATAATCGTTGCCAACTTTAAAGGTAGCAACTCGGCGCCTGCTTGGTCACCCGATGGAAAAAAACTGGCTATTGCACTTTCACGCGAAGGCTTAACCCAAATTTATCTGGTCAATGATGATGGATCAGATCTCAAAAAACTTACCCGATCAAATGGCATTGATACTGAGCCTTGCTTTTCTCCGGACGGACAAAGTATTTACTTCACTAGCGATCGCAGCGGTGGTCCACAAATTTACAAAATGAACCTCGATGGAGCAGATCTGCGTAGGCTTACTTTTGGTGGAAACTACAATATCAGTCCATCCGTCTCGCCAGACGGTAAAATGCTGGCCTATGTTTCACGGCGCGAGGGCAAGTTTCAATTGCATGTACTTGATCTGACAACTTCGCAAGAACTGCGACTATCCGACTCATCACATGACGAATCGCCAAGCTTTGCTCCAAATAGCCGTTACATCTTGTTCGCTACCGAATCCTCGGGCAAAGGAGCGCTAACGGTGGTTTCGGTTGATGGCAGCGTGAGGTATACCTTATCAGCCAGGGCATCGACCATTCGAGAACCCTCCTGGGGGCCGTATTCCAAATAATCAGACGTAAAGAGTAAATTCACGAAGGGGGAAGAAATGCAATTTAACAAACAAGCAGCTATCGTCGCGACACTATTGCTAGTGCTATCCGCTTGCTCAACTGTCAAACTGGACGAATCCGCGCCTGTAGAAGACCGCGCAGGCAAACCAGTTCCGCAAATAACCACGCTACCGCCCTATCCTGGCGATCCTGGAATGGTTGCTGATGGTACTGCCAGTTCATCCAGCATCAGCAGTAGTAGCGGTAGCAAATCCAAAGACCCGCTCGATGATCCGGCCAGCGTGCTTGCTAAGCGAAGCATCTATTTTGATTTGGACAGCTTTGTCGTCAAGGATGAGTTCAAACCCGTGCTTGAAGCGCACGCCAAGTACCTTATCTCTCGCAAGGACCGCAAGATCATCATTCAGGGGAATACCGATGAGCGTGGCGGCAGTGAATACAATCTTGCTCTTGGTCAGAAGCGCTCTGAAGCAGTTCGTCGCTCTTTGCAGCTGATGGGCGTAGCAGACAGCCAAATGGAAGCTATCTCCCTGGGCAAAGAAAAGCCTAAGGCAACTGGTAGCGGCGAAGAGGCGTGGGCAGAAAACCGTCGCGCTGACATCGTCTACTAATCAAAGACATGAAACGACTCCATCAAGTAGCCAGCGCCGCCGTTATGGCGGCGCTTTTTCTTGGCCTACCTATGCGGGCGCATGCGTTATTTGAAGATACTGACGCGCGGCGTGAAATCATCAAGATGCGCAAGCAAATTGAAGAGCTCAACACCAAGCTCGATGCCAGCGTGGCATCCAAATTAGCGCCATTAAATACCCGCGTAGACGACAAAGCTGATAAAAAAAGTATTGTTGATCTGATTGGCGAAATTGAAAAATTACGCAACGACGTTTCCAGCTTGCGAGGTCAGCTTGAAGTGTTATCCAATGAAATCAATAACAGCCAGCGACGTCAGAAAGATTTTTATAACGATCTAGATCAGCGGCTGCGTAAACTCGAACCACAAAGACTAACCCTTGATGGCAAAGACGTAGATGTTGAAAAAGCAGAACAAAAAGCTTTTGACAACGGACTCGCAGAATTCAAAAGTGGAAATTTCAGTAACTCTCAACTGTTATTTACCAGTTTTTTACAGCGTTATCCTGATTCTGGCTACCTGCCACAAGCATATTTTTGGCTTGGAAGTACGCATTTTGCGAAACAAGAATGCGATAAAGCTATCCCCGCGTATCAAACCGTTGCTACGCGTTTTTCTATGAGCCAAAAAGCACCTGAAGCATTGTTAAATATTGCTAGTTGTCAGCTTGATCTCAAAGACAAAGCAGCTGCGCGTGAAACACTAGAACTATTACTTAAGAAATATCCATCCTCCATTGCAGCCAGCATGGGCAAGGAACGATTGGCTGATCTGAAGTAAACCACCAGATAAACGCACTAAATCTAAAAATACTGTCACAAACAATTGTTGCATTTGACAAAACTTTGAGCTATTGCGTATAATTTCCGTCTTTCGGGTCGTTAGCTCAGCTGGTAGAGCAGCGGACTTTTAATCCGTTGGTC
>CAYUDI010000142.1:0-6748 GCA_964443585.1 uncultured Bifidobacterium sp. | reverse complement strand
ACCAGCCGCATCGAGGCCAGTGCATCACTTCACGGGTACGCCTGCTGCCACACCCATCGCCGCACCGACGGCAACGTCAGCAGCAATTTCAGACGATTTTTGAGCTCGGCCCCCACACTGTGCTGCCATATCCGATGCATCTACTCGGTCAGCGGCATCGATACCCGCATTCATAGCCACCAGTGGCAACAGCAAGCCACCTGAGAGCACTATCAATGCAGGTGAAGCCACCATAGTGGCTGTTTTCATATCCTTGTGAATCTCGCTTGCAGCAATACTGTCTCGGCAGGCTTTTGTGGCGTATTTAGGATGAGTAGGATCTAATCGAATCGAGGTTAACTCTGATTGGCTGGCGCAGCCGCACAAGCTAAGTAACAAGGGTAGGCTTAATCGTTGAAGTCGGTACAAAAATCTCATTAGTGGCGTCATCCGTAGATACGAATGTCGCCAATGTAGCAAGTCTCAGAATTATTGTAAATAAGAAACAATCACCAGAAAATCAACCACAACAGTCCCAGGATTGCGACCCATTTGAGCAGATAGTAAAGCTTGCTGTTGATTGCCTTTAGCTTTTTACCTTGTAGTCGTACCTGATAAAAAAGCGCAAAAAAACGATTCAGCAGACCGATGCCCTCACCTTCGAGATTTTGTGAGGCTGCTGCAGACATGACGTACTTTGCGAATAAGCGATTAAACCATCGAGCGGGAAGCGTCCACAGTGGCCGCTCGACATCGCAAAATAAAACGACTCGTTGATGATCCGTACGATTGGCCGCATGGTGAATAAAGGTTTCGTCAAACATGACGGCTTCACCATCTTTCCAGTGGTAGCGTTGACCATCCACTTCGATGAAACATTCTGCATCGTTGGGAGTAACCAAACCTAAGTGGTAGCGAAGTGAACCCGCATAGGGATCACGGTGACGAACCAAAGTAGCACCCGGTGGTAGGGATGCAAACATAGCCGCTTTGATGCCCGGAACTTGCTTTAACAACGCCAGTGTTTTGGGGCAGGATTTGGCGGCCGAAGGTAAATCTTTGCCATACCAGTTGAGATAAAAACGCTTCCAGCCGGTTCGAAAGAACGAATTAAATCCAATATCGTTGTAACTGCTTGCCGCACTTATCTGGCCTTCTTCGGCTAAGGCCATAGCTTCATCACGAATAATTTCCCAATGATTGGCCAGCAGCTGCAGCTCGGGGAAGGCACTCTGATCAATATAGGCCGAACGAGGCGTACGAGAAAATAAATACATGAATGCATTCACCGGCGCCAATAGCACGGTGAAATCTGTCAGCGCACGCACCAGGCCAAAGCGCACGGAACCGCGAAAATGCGCATACAGCGCCGAACAAATAAAAATGATCAACACCCAATGGCGTGGTTCCAGCGCCAGATTCATTACATTCCCCTACATGTGAGATACATATTACTAAGCCACGATTTTAGCTCAGTCGTGTCGACTTGATTGAGTACATGCCCAAGCGGCGACAATTCAGCGTCATCGTGGCGCGATGAGGCATTTTGATGGTCAGGTACGGAGCTGTCGTAAACTGCTGATATGGTCAACTCCCATTCGCAAGGCCTCTGCATAGTACTCTCATGACGACCACCACTGCCAGCCTGCTGCTGATTGCGGCTTACTTTATTTTTCTGCTTATTAGTCTGAAACGCCGTGGAAAACTTATTAACGGGCCCTGGCTATTTTTGTTGCGCAGTTTTTTCCCTAACTGGCGTTTTTATCATGGGCCGGGAGATCAACCTCGGCTGTTCTGGCGAGTGCAAGATGCTGATGGCTATTGGTCTTTGTGGCACATGTTTATGCCACGCGCACAATTTCGGTGGTTAGATTGGATACACAACCCGCGCAACAATCTCACCTTAGCAAACCAAAACCTGATCGATCATCTCAGTGCTGATATTTCTGCCATGCCTGAGGATGGTGACGTGCGTCATTTGCTGACCTATCAACTAACCCAACAATTTACGCGCTATCTGATCCGTTCTGCAGATACTGTACTTACTGCACCTGTGCGCTACCAATTCCAACTCAGTTTAGTTCCCGCCTATACGCAACCTGACGAGACCATGGTCGTGCTGACCTCTCCTGCACTGGAGTGGCAGCCATGAGTCTGTATTTGACCATACGCGCACTCGAATGCTTGCTGGCGATTAGCCTGGTAATACAAACACTGGAATTTTTACGTCTAAGCAGATTCGCTGATGCGCGCAGCGTGTGGTCGTGGAAGTTACAACGTCAGGATCTGGCTCACGCCGCACCGTGGATACAAACACTATTCGACTGGCTATTTCAGGAGCGTGTGCATCAGGCACATTTGTTACTTCGCTTGGGTGCTGTTGCCAGTTTGTTTTTTGGGGTGAGCACTCTCAGTGCGCTGTTTCTTTTTTTTAGCACCCTTATCCTACTCATACGCTGGCGCGGCGCATTTAATGGTGGCAGCGATTTTATGACTATGGTGGTGCTCACTGGCTTGCTGGTCTCTCAACTGGCATCCGGATTGGTTGGGCCAGTAACTGCCTGGAGGGCGGGACTTTGGTACATCAGCATACACACCTTATCGTCTTACTTTATTTCAGGTGCTATCAAACTACAAAATCGTGACTGGCGCAGTGGACGCGTGCTGACGTATTTTCTTGATGGAGGATTGTACGGGCCCTTGTCTGCAACTAGTCTGCTCAGAAAAAAAACGATCGCAGTGATCGCTTCATGTTCATTTATTGGTTGGGAGTGTTTGTTTCCAGTGGCACTGGCCGGGCCAGAGTGGGCCATGCTTTGGTGCGGCGTCGCCGCTGTGTTTCATTTTTTGGTATTTCGATTTTTTGGATTGAATCGCTTTTTTTGGGCGTGGGCGGCGAGCTTCCCGGCCATCATTTACTGCTCAACGCAGTGGTAATGCAAATAGAGCGATTAGAGTTTGCCCTGAGCAGCCATCTCACACGCATCATGCATGGCGCGCGTAGCAACATCTTCCAGCCAAGCCAAATCGACTTCGCTATGCGATTCACAAAAAAACCAGGGCTCGCGCGAATCGGGCTCGAGCATAACGCCATAGTCGATTAACTTCCATGCAAAGGCGCGATAGAGATCGCTATTGGTAATGCGCCAGTCGCGATAATTGGTGGGCACATTCGGTGTGAAGTGTATTCCCAGCATCGCTGGCGGGCCAGCAAATGCATACTCAATACCTGCGGCGGTAAATACACGTCCCAACACATCACGAATTTGCGTGCCAACGCGGTCAACGGTATGCAGCGCATCCGTATCCGACAAAATTTTCAGAGTGGCGTGCGCAGCAGACAAGGCCACTAAATTACCGGTGTAGGTTCCACCATGCACTACGCCACCGCGATTTGATCCCACCACATCCATCACTTCAGCTCGACCGCCAAATGCAGCAACCGGATAGCCATTACCCATGGCCTTGGCATAAGTTGTGAGGTCAGCATAAATGCCATACAAGGATTGTGCACCGCCTTTGGCTACTCGAAATCCAGTTTTGACTTCGTCAATAATCAGCATAGCTCCGTACTCAGTGCACAGATCACGCAATCGTTGTAACCACTCTTGCGTGGCAGAGATACTGCCTGCGTTACCTATAATAGGTTCGAGCACGACACAAGCTAATTGCTCACCATGGTTGGCAAACAAGGTCTCTAGCATTTCGGTATCGTTTAAAACAATCAGATCAACCAGATCGCGCGCTGTCGTAGGAATCCCACCACCAAAAGGAATCACCACCGGAGGCACGCTGCCCGAGGGATCCCACTGCTCGATATCGGATTTCCACATCATCTCGTCATACAAGCCGTGAAATCCTCCTTCGACTATCACTACCCGATCACGTTTGGTGTAACCACGTGCAGTGCGAACCGCGCCCATGACTGCTTCGGTACCTGAATTTGCGAATCGCATTTTCTCGATATTGGGGCACATGGCTTTGACTTGCTTAACGACTTCGGTATCGAGTTCCGTTGCAAAACCCGACAGAGTGCCGCGCTGGGTAATTTGCTCTATAACGGCTTGATCAACACGATCATCGCGATACCCCAAAATGATAGGGCCATACCCTAATCGAAAATCAGCGTAACGCTTGCCATCGCAATCGGTTAACCAACAGCCCTTGGATGAAGCCACAAAAACCGTACGATCATCACCCCAATAACGATAATTTTCAGCCACGCCTTGCGGCATGTGCTGATGTGCCTCGGCCATCAGTTGTGACTGGCGCGAACTCGGTTTGTTGGATAGATCCATAGCGCTCACTTGGGGGTCGATGACGTGACAGGCTCACCATGAGGTGGACGCAACAGCATGCCCACCCTGTCTTCTAATAATTTAACCACATGCAGTTCAGCTGCAGAGTCGCCATACGTTAGGGCAGCTTCCTGAAACAAGGATTCTACAAATTTACCCATGGTGAGTTCATAACCCTGACTGCGTGCAATATCATTAATCAGACCTAAATCTTTGCAGCACAAGGCCAGGGAAAAACTCGGATCGTAGTTACCTGCAAAAATAGAGGGCACATCATGCTCTGCCACCCAGCTATTTCCTGCACTCGATTTAATCGCTTCCCATACAACAGGCAATGGCACACCCGCTTTTGCACCGAGCATGAGCCCTTCGCCTATAGCAGCTGCACTGACGAACCATAATAAATTTGTCAGTAGCTTAATAGTGGCACCGTTTCCCGGCGCGCCCACATGAAAAATTTTCGTCGCCAATACATCAAAAATAGGTCGGTGCTTTTCAAAGACTGCCAGATCACCACCCACAAAAATGGATAGCCGACCTTCGGCGGCTGCATCAATAGCATTGGTGACCGGCGCTTCAAGAAAATCTATTCCGCGTTGCTTGCTTGCTTCGACCAACGCTTTGACCAGATCGACAGCACTGGTAGTGGTATCAATAATCGTCGCACCCGGCCGCATAGAGGCAATCAACCCATCCTCGCCCAACATCACTTCTTTCACTTGCGGTGGGCCAGGGAGCGAGGTCATGACTACATCAGCGTCTTTTGCACCTTCAGCCAAACTGACTACACGCTTGGCACCCAGGCTAACAAGATTCGTTGTCTTGTCAGTGACTCTGTCAAATACGCTGACCTCATAACCTGCTTTTACCAAGTTAGCGGCCATGGGATTACCCATGTTTCCTACCCCAACAAAAAATAGGCGCGGTTTAATCACAGCATTGTTTTTTGACGCATTCATTACGTGATTAGGCCTTACGAAAAGAAATGAAATGGCTGTACTGATTTACTGGACCTTCATGATGAAAACCGTGCCCAGCCAGTAATTCCAATGCTTGCGACCATGTGTAGGTTCGGTAATTAATTGTTTGCGCCATGACGACATGGGCATCATCGGCAAGGTAGTAGTGTTTTGTGAAGCCATGCTGTGATGGTTCGATTTTTTGTGAGTAAATCATGCCGTTAGAAACAGGTTTTTCATAATCATGATGCGGGCCCTGAATTCCTAACAGCAGTTTGCCATCGGTATTCACATGACTGGTCAGCCGCGATAATCCACGATGATTATCTTCCTCGTCAGATAAATGACTCACCAGGAAAGGCTCATTGTCACCATCGATAACGAAGTACCAAACACCGCCATAAGAAAAAGCGAGATCGTAGGTTTTTTTCAGATCAAACTGCGTAATGTTTTGCAGCGACAGCGAGATGTTAGGAAATTTCTGCAACCGGTCAGACGCGATAGACAACATAGCCTCGGTCAAATCAACACCCATAATCTCTGTACCTGGATGGTGCTGACCCAACTCTTCGAGTATTAAGCCGGTGCCACAACCGACTTCGAGCACGCTGGAAAAGCTGTTATCTCTGACGATGTTTTCAACAATTTTTTTGTAGTCGTAATACCCCGACGTCATGATCAAATCATAGTACGCCGACATGTTCGTGTAATCGCCCATTGCTTCTTGATTCCCCTGTTAAGCCTATCGTCTGCACATCAACACGTAAAAAAGCCAGTCACTAAAACGCGACTGGCATTAGCCCACAATGTGTTCACGGTGCAGCGAAACTGTAATTATCATTTTATTATTTTACCGGGCTAGCGACAGCGATTCATGCTTCGTAATCGCCAACACTGCGTCGTACCACTAGCAGCGGGGAGAGTTTGGTGCGATTTCTCTAACTGGTCAATCTTATTGAGTCACTTTTTGATAAAAGAATATCAATTTAATAACTTATTTCAGGTGTGCGTCAACACAACCCTAAGGCAGCTGACAAATAAAAAAACCTGCCATAGCAAGGCAGGTTTTTTTGGACTAACGATCTTTACAACGTTACTTATTTTCCTCGCAAACCATCAAAGACATCCGCAAAGCTGGGCTGATTATGATGACTGATTACGCCGCGAGCACCTTCGATCACTAACGGTACGGGATAACCCTTAAGCGTACCCACGATCATTTGGTTAATAACATTGTAGACCTGGCCTTCTTCATCAATGATTTGCCCCAACCGGTTAGCCAAGGGATCAAACACACCGTAGGCCACAAGCACTCCAAGGAAGGTACCCACCAGAGCACCACCAATCAGCGCACCCAATACAGGAGGCGGCTGGTCGATCGCACCCATGGTCTTCACCACACCCAACACGCAGGCCACAATGCCCAGCGCAGGCAAGGCACCGGCCAGGGTGGCCAAGGCGCCAGAGTATTTGAGTTCGTTGTGGTGGTGCAACTTGATCGCTGCGTCCATC
>CAYUDI010000141.1:6398-6796 GCA_964443585.1 uncultured Bifidobacterium sp. | reverse complement strand
GAGGTAGGTGATTTTTACTATCTCCAGTGCCAGCGGAGAGGGTGGTGTGTGAGCGTCTTGATGGGGGGCGTTCATTGGCTTAGGTCTGACACAAGGTAAGATAGGGGACTGATTGGACTGACTGGCCGACTTAGGCGACAATTCGCCAAGCTTATCTGATTAGTTACGGCGGCCAACATCCGCAGACCGATTTTTTGCATTGCCACGGGCTTCGACTGCCTTAAAAAACTCCAACACATGCCGCCTAGCGTTTCGTCCATACAGATTACAGATTCTTCCGCAGCGCAGACGGATATTTTGCGCTCCTACCCTGTACTTCATGAAGGTGAAATCGTGCTTGCCACGATGGAGCCAGATCTGGATGCCGAGTTGCGCTTTGCCAGCAGCATGATTTTGTT
>CAYUDI010000141.1:0-6388 GCA_964443585.1 uncultured Bifidobacterium sp. | reverse complement strand
CGAATGATAAGCGATTCGGCTGACGGAGGGTGGATCAGCTGGCCACTTCAAGCAGGTTTAACGCTGCATCACAGCGATCATGCGGGTGTGGGTACGTTGTCCTTGCATGACCAACAACGTTGTCTGGCGCGCTGGCGTTTTACGCTTGAGCAGGAAGTAGGCGCTGTTCGCCTGTTGCAGCAATTTGAAAAACTCGAAGCCAGCCGCGCCGGGCAGGCTGTTGCTGAGGATGAGGGAATTGCGCGCTGCCCGAGTTGTCAGTCGCCGCTGCCAGATGAAACAGAAGAATGCCCAACCTGTCACCGTGAGCTGCTCCAGCCGGTCTCGACCTGGGTGTTGTTTCGCTTGTGGCGTTTCGCCCGACCGTACCGTATGCAGCTGTTGCTCGGATTTTTTCTCACCTTGGCAGCGACTGCGGCGACATTAGTGCCACCGTATTTGTCCATGCCACTGATGGATGAGATTCTTATTCCTACTCACACCGGCGAGTCGATTGATACGCATGATGTATTGATATACCTCTCGGGCCTGCTCGGTGCAGCGCTCACCGCATGGCTTTTAGGTTGGTGGCGAACGTATTTATTAGCCTTGGTTTCGGAGCGTATAGGTGCGCATTTACGAACGGCGACCTTTGATCATCTGATGCAGCTTAGCCTGGAATATTTTGGCGCTAAGCGTACAGGCGATTTGATTGCACGCATTGGTAATGAATCTGATCGCATTTGCGTGTTCCTCTCGTTACACGCGCTTGATTTCGCCACCGACGTGCTGTTGTTAATCATGACAGCCGTGATTCTTTTTTCTATCAACCCTTGGCTTACCATAGTCACGCTGTTGCCCTTGCCACTGATAGCCTGGATGATTCATCTAGTGCGCGATCGCCTGCGTACGGGCTTCGAAAAAATCGACCGTATATGGGGTGATGTCACCAATGTTCTTGCTGATACGATTCCAGGTATACGTGTAGTAAAAGCCTTTGCACAAGAGTCGCGCGAGTCACAGCGATTTCGCGATGCCAATCAACACAACCTGGCGGTGAACGACAAACTCAATCGGACCTGGAGTTTGTTTGCTCCTACCGTCACCATGCTGACTGAAGTGGGCTTACTGGTGGTATGGGGTTTTGGTATTTGGTTGGTTATGCATCACGGAGTGACTGTCGGCGTGTTGGTTGCATTTATCGCGTACATCGGACGCTTTTATGGTCGTCTTGATTCCATGAGTCGCATCGTCTCGCACACCCAAAAAGCTGCGGCAGGCGCCAAGCGTATTTTCGATATTCTCGATCACAGTTCCAGTGTTCCGGAATCAAACAACCCCGTCAGAGTTAACCGTGTAGAAGGTTCTATCTCGATTCGGGATGTGAGCTTCAGACATGGTAGCCGCCGCATACTGGAAGGTGTGAGTCTGGAGATTAAACCCGGCGAGATGATAGGTTTGGTAGGCCATAGTGGTTCAGGCAAGAGTACGTTGGTTAATCTCATCTGCCGCTTTTATGATGTTAATGAGGGTGGTATCCATGTCGATGGTGTTGATGTACGCCGCTACTCAGTTGCAGATTATCGTCGCAACATCGGATTAGTATTGCAGGAACCGTTCTTATTTCACGGTACCATTGCCGAGAATATCGCTTACGGCAAGCCTGATGCAACTCGTGCTGAAATAGTCGGCGCTGCCAGAGCTGCGCACGCACATGAGTTTATTTTGCGTCTTCGTCACGGTTACGATTCTATCGTTGGCGAGCGTGGGCAAGGGTTGTCTGGCGGTGAGCGTCAGCGTATTTCCATCGCGCGCGCCTTGCTGATTAATCCTCGCATACTGATGCTAGATGAAGCCACATCCAGTGTCGACACAGCCACCGAAAAAGAAATTCAAAAAGCACTCGATAATTTGGTGCAGGGTCGCACGACGATTGCGATTGCGCATCGATTGTCCACCTTGCGACGTGCAGACAGGTTGGTGGTGTTAGACCGTGGTGAGGTTGTCGAGGTCGGATCACATGATGAGTTAATGGCTACCCGCGGAGCTTACTGGCGTTTGTATGAGGCCCAGGCACGCAATGTGGATACCGAAGACAAAGAGCCTCCGCGTTTGCACATACCGTTAACCAAGGTGACGGCGTGATGGATGAAAGTGGTGGCAAACCCTTTCGATCTGGTGTGCACCGCCTTATGAGGGATGCACACGGCAGCTTAGTGTTTAAAGACGAACTGGATCAACATCACGTAGGTGTGCTGCCAGTACAGGCTTTTCCAATTGATTCACCCGGAGAGCATGTCTCGCTGGTGAGTGCCGAAGGCCACGAGTTAGCATTTATATTGTCCCTGGCAGAGATCGATGCTGAAACTCGCCATGTCATACTCGACGAGATTGCTCAGCGCGAGTTCATCCCAGTGATACAGCGACTGATCGCCGTATCCACCTTTTCTACACCCAGTACATGGTCGGTGCGCACCGACCGTGGTGTAAGTAATTTCGTTCTTAAGGGTGAGGAAGACATACGTCGACTGCGCGGTAATGGCTTGTTAATTACCGATAGCCACGGCGTCACGTATCGCGTTATTGACATGCGTGAATTAGACCGCATGTCGCGTCGATTACTTGATCGTTTTCTTTAAAAGCGCTTGGCTGGAAATTTGGCCGCTAATTTATTGTGTAGAAGTCAGTGGGTATTGGTGTCTGCAATGGCGTTATCCGGATTCATAAAAATCGGACGACCATCAGGCGTATTAAGAGGGATGAGTACTTCGCGCTGATTATCATCCTTGAGCAGAGCGCACAGCGTGTGATTTGATCGCAAGGTACCGTTGAGTTCGACTTCGAGATCGGCAATCACTAATTCCACGCCGGTGAGAATTTGTTTAACTTTCATGGTGATCTCCTGATGAGTTTTTATGTGTCGCGCGGAGTGAATCATACCTTGTCTTGCCTGGCATTCTAATCAATCGACTCATGTCTGCCTGTGTGCCACAACTATAATGCGTTCCGTGTTGTTGAAAAAAAATCTACTCTTACGTTGGCCCATACCCGCGCTGCTCGTTTGGGCCGCTAGCTGGCTGCTATTTTCGTTTTTGCAGCGACTTGGTTTGGATCTCTGGCTGACCATGGGATTGTGTGCCTTGGTGGGTGTGCTCTGTAGTGTGCTGGCCAACACTCCCTGGCGACGCTTAGCGATTGCCGCAGGTTTTCCTTTGTCGTTACTGCTCTCGGGCGGGGTGGCCATACCTGCATGGGTTTGGTTAATTCCCCTGGTCTTGATCGTTCTGGTATATCCCATGAATGCCTGGCGCGACGCGCCTTTGTTTCCCACTCCGTTGGATGCCTTGCGCACTCTCGCTCTGCATGCGCCATTAGTTGATGGCGCCAGGGTGCTGGATGCCGGTTGTGGTCTGGGTCATGGGCTGCGCGCTTTGCGAGCTGTTTACCCCAATGCTCGTCTTGCGGGTACTGAGTGGAGTTGGCCTTTACGTGTATTGACAGGCCTTATGTGTCCATGGGCGACGATACGGCAAGGCGATATGTGGAAAGATGACTGGTCGTCCTATGACATGGTGTATTTGTTTCAGCGCCCCGAAAGTATGCCGCGTGCGGTTGCCAAAGCGATCGCCGAATTAAAGCCGGGCGCTGCGCTGGTAAGCCTGGAGTTTCCGGCGCTGGAATTGATACCTACTGCCAGAGTCGAGCAGGTAGCAGGAAAGCCGGTGTGGATATATCAGGCACCCCTAGTGGTAAATTCACAAACTGGGTAAACACCCGCACGATTCAAACAAACATGCCGGCAAAGGTGATAACCGTGCCACCCATGCCGAGTTTGAAGCGAGAAATACCCGGCAAGTCATGTGTATTGACTCCACCCATATCCAATGTAGTGATTCCACGCGCACGCAAAATGTCAAAGGCGCGCCACAGGATAAGTTTGTGCGCATTTGTTTCACGCCCTGCCTGATCGGACCAGCCTATGTGGTAAGTCGCAACACTGCCATGAATTAAAAACAGCATGGCAGCAATGCGTTTGTGTTTATGCTCTGCATGCAGTACCAACGCCGTTTGTTTTATGTCTGTGCCGGCTTGTATATAACGCTCGACAAAAGCCACCGGTAAACCATGAAATGATTTTTTTGCGCGCTGTGCCTGCTCTTCTTTAAGCAGCCATTGCACTTGTTCGGGGTTGACTTCGTCGTTGACTAAAATAAGTCCGGATTTTTCTGCGGCACCCAGACGATTACGCCATCGCGCATCCATCTCAGCGCGTAATTGTTCATCCGGTCGTGTGAGATCGATCATCAAAGTGGAGTAGCCCGTCATGACGCGAATTAGCCGACGAACGCTGGCATCATACGGATCGGTAATTTCAGGTGAAAACAATGCCAGGCGTGGGCGCGGTAAAGGCAAACTTCGTTTGATGGTTTGGTAAATACGCGCACGCACATCAGGACGTAGGGGTACTAACCAAAGCGGCCCGCGGGTACATAGAGCGATGCTCAATACAAAACCATAGCGGCGGCAAATGAACTGGGCTAATGCAACGGTGACGCCATCAAGAATGATTTCTGCACGCAGGCATGTCACACCGGGTACGGTAAGGCTGCTGCCGTAGGCCCAGTCCTGCTGCAGGGCCCCACCGGCCTGAGTGTGCGCGGCATCCCATGACGGTCGGTCTGTCTGGTTCCAGAGTATGTGCATCAGTGGTTCAGAGTTTTCGCTAGACGTAGCTATAATCAAAAATCAAAAAAGGCAGCGCATGATAAAGCGTTTTTTTCGTTCGACCCCACACGAGCTCATACTCGGGCATGATATTCCCAGCCCACGCTTAACACGGTTGGGTTGGTTGCTCATTCTTTTCTATCTTGGCTTACCAGCGATGTTTATTGGCGGCGTGCTTGATTTTATTGTGCAAATCATCACAGGTCAGTGCATGGGCCTCTGGTGCTTGTTTTTAAAATAATAACTTTATTGCGATGATAATTTATTGATAATTTTATGGCGAGCCTAGTCATATACACAACACGCGTGCAGGTGAAGCTAGGGTTTAGCCTTGATCTATTTCCCATGGAACGACTCGCGTTCATATTCATTACAGCCTTATCTGTAGCTGCAGCACCGATGGTCAACGATAAGGGTGGCGCAATTCCCCACTTTGTTTCACAATTGCAATAATTACTTCGCAATCAGTTAGTTTTACGCTTGAATTATCGGAATGTGTGTCGATACATAAATCGATACCCTGCGCCTGCGTCCTTTATGGCGTTTAGGGATAGTACAAGGAGAGTCAGATGTTATTTTTCGTGGGTTTGGCCGTCGTTTTTGGCTGCGTATTTGGCGGCTTTATTATGGCGGGCGGCAAAATGGCTCCAATTATTAAAGCGGCTCCGGTGGAGGGCTTCATTATTGTGGGTTCTGCTATCGGCGCTCAGCTGATCGGAAATAGCATGGGCATTTTTAAAGGTGCCTTTGGCGGTATTGTTCGCTGCATCAAAGGGCCTAAATGGAGTGCTCAGGATTATCTGGATCTGATTCTGTTGGTGGGCAAACTGCTGAACGTGATGAAGAAAGAGGGCGCTGTGGCCCTTGAAGCGCACGTTGAAGGCCCTGACTCTTCTGCGATTTTTGGTGAATATCCCAAACTCGCCGCTGACCACTCCATCGTGCATATGATTTGCGACACCTTGCGTCTGGTCGTTATCGCGCAGGGCAATCTGGATGCGGATGCGGTCGATGATGTGATGAAAAATGCCATCAAGACTCACCATCACGATGAAATGAAATTCCAGGCCACTCTGGCATCTATCGCGGGCGCTTTGCCTGCGCTGGGTATCGTGGCCTGCGTTCTTGGTGTGGTTAAGACCATGGGCGCGATTGACCAGCCGCCACCAGTTCTGGGTGGACTGATTGGTGGTGCGCTTGTAGGTACCTTCCTTGGGGTTTTCGTGGCCTACGGTGTGTTCGATCCGATGGCCAACCGTCTGGGACAGATCATTGACGAAGAGGGTCAAGTCTATAAAGTCATCAATGAAATGATCGTGGGTACGCTCAAAGGTTATCCAGTACCACTCGTTATTGAAGGCGCACGTGGGGTGATTAGTCACCATAACCAACCCGGGTTCGCTGAAGTCTTTGACGGCCTGCGAGGAAAATAATCAGCGCAAGATTTTCTTCGCAAATTTTTAAAAAACCTGTCCTTGTTGGCAGGTTTTTTTATTTGTTAGCTGCCTGAACGTTAAAACTCGCTTCAACTGGGAATTGATTGTTAAATCGATATTCTTACTGAAAATACGCGTTAATAAGATTGACCAGTCATCGAAATCGCACCAAACTCATGCCCGCTGGTGGCAAGAAAAAATGATACTTAGGCGCTGCCGTCAGTCAAACGTAATTTTAGGGAGACCAA
>CAYUDI010000140.1:0-6801 GCA_964443585.1 uncultured Bifidobacterium sp. | reverse complement strand
TGCTGCAGGTACTGCGTGAAGCTTTGGCTGTTAAGGCACGCGCAGGTCTTGGTCGAGGCGGGTACGTGCTATGGCTCAAGTGATGTCGATTGCGACGCTTTGGCTACCAACGCAGCAGCAAAAAACTTTGCCCCACATCCTAGTATAGGTACTACCTTGTGGACATCGCCCTCTGGTCGAGCTTGTCTATTAGCGCAGGCTTTGTCGATGAAGCGTCCAGACCTTCAAGGCCCAAGTACGGATAGTCGCCTTCAAGAAATGGACTTTGGTCAGTGGGAAATGCATCGTTGGGAAAGCATTCCGCGCGCAGCCATTGACCTATGGGCTAAAGAATTTCCTCATCACCGTTTTGGTGGAAACGAGTGTGTTCAGGAAGTGCTTGATCGCGTTGCTGATGTATTGGCAAGCGCATGTCAATTAGGGATTCCAGAAATGGTGTGGGTGACTCACGCAGGAGTGATACGTGCAGTACAGTTTTTATCAACCGATGAGAAGCGTACGAAAATTTCTTCGGCAGCTGAATGGCCAACGTCTGCGCCTGCTATGGGTGAATGGATTTGTTTGGATATTCAAAAATAAATGACATGTTTTTGACTGAGTAAGTAATCAAGTGGAGACAATCATTCAGTGGCGTATGCTGGCATCTGGATTTGTTAGCTCAGGTGTTTCCTCGCGCTTGTTTTTAAACCAATATCCTTCGAACCGAGTGCCATCACTCATAATTTCGATACCTTTTCCGTAGCGCTCATCAGAGATAAATTTTCCTGAAAAGCTAGATCCGTCTAAAAAAAACATGATGCCCTCACCATTACGTAATCCATAGGCAAAATTTCCGTCGTAAATCTCACCGAGTGGGAAGGTTAATTTTCCTTGACCATGAAATTGATCGCTTAACCATTCGCCAGCATATTGACCACTATTGTTGAAATAAAGTATGCCATAGCCAGATTTTTTACCATTCAAAAAATTGCCAGTGTATTTGTCACCATTTGAAAAATAATACGTACCACTGCCTTCTATCCGTCCTTCCCTAAAACTGCCCATATACCAATCACCCCGACTCTCTTCTCTAAAACGGTAGCTACCAAAGCCATCAAACTTTCCGTTTACAAATTCACCTTCGTAAATTCCATTTTTATATTTTGAATTTGAGCTCAGTTTATATTTGCCCCAGCAGTTATGCCATTGCTTGAGCCTGGATAGTTCCACAGTTTTAGCGCTGTCATCTTTGGAGCAAAGCGGTAGTTTTTTCGGATTTTTTTGCTGCGACCAGGTCTGTTGCGACCAACCAGTGGTCAACATAAGCGTCTGGGTGAGCAAAATTAGTAGGAATTTTTTCATGCGTATTGTTTATAACCTATTACATACGAACTGGTGTAACAATAAAAAATACATCTTGAAAGCTCAATTGGTTATAACAACGATAAAAAAAATTAGCTATCAAATGGAATACCCGCCTTCTTAAAAAAATCGAACAGGTGTCTTAGTACTGCCTCAGGCTGTTCTTGCTGTACCCAATGACCCGCATTGGGTACAAGATGACAGCCCAGCATATGGGTACATGTTTTTTGTTGCATCGTATGGAATGCACCAGGCATTTGATGCACGCCCCAATCCCGATCACCCGCAATAAAGCACGACGGCACGTCAATAGTTAGTCCACCCAACAGTCGTAAAGCACGCATTTGTTCACGGCTGGTTAGACAGCGATACCATTGCAGCCCACCTTGAAATCCTGTGCGTTCAAATTCTGTGGCATATACCGTGAGCTCGTGATCTGGCAGCCATAGACATGCCGCTACAGCTTCTGCACTGGGCATTTCGGAGGCCACACTCTCAGGCATGCTTTTGCCTAGCTCCATGACGTAATACTCAGGCAGCTCAGCTAAAGCTTTCGCAGTTGTTTCGACTAAATCATAGGGACGATTTGGAGCCCAATCTGCGCTTTTCATGTGATAGTAAGCACGCAAAAATGCATGCAGGCCCGCAGGTGGATGATGCATATCCACATTAGCCCGTGGGGTGGAGTAGTACCACTGATAATGTTCTCGTGGCCTATCCAGCCTAGTGAGTTCTTCCACAGCGCGACTCATGGTTTCAAAGCCGTCAGCACTAGTGGAATTAGCCTCTTGAATAGGCCATGCCGGAGGGCCAGCAAACGGTGCACTCATGATAACGACGGATTTAAATATGTCGGGTCTGGCCAGTGCAGCAATCGAAGCCAGTGGTGCACCAAAATCATGACCTATAACCGCATCGACATGTGTTTTACCTAGTGCAGCTACCAGAGCGAGCAGATCACGCGTTAAATTTAAAAAATGACTATCACTAGGGTCGGCCATGGCATCGGCTTGCCAACCGGTGGTGCGACCGTAGCCACGCAAATCAGGTGCTATGACATGAAAACCCGCTGCTGAGAGTGGCAGCATCAACTTACGCCAGCTGTAGGCGAGCTCTGGAAAACCATGCAATAGCAGTAGAGTAGGACGTGCTGCTGTTTCATGGCCTGCTTCCAGCAGATGCATATGAAGGCCATTGATATCAGCTAAGTAACGTGATCGTATCTGCGTATCTAGGGGTAGGGGATTGAGCATGATGAAGTGAGTTCCCTTATTAATTACCAGGCATCTTCGGGGACAGTCTCTATTGTCACCTTAGTTAACTACACTCGTTAGTTACTCTGGTCGGGCATGGCTGTTAAATCGATCTATCTTAGGACATGATGGATCGGCAATGGTGAGAAAAATTGTAGGATACGACTTTGACAATGCCGAATCCATCAGGGAATTTTATGAAAATAATAAGCCACATTGGACAGAATCGTTCGAGGAGTGCATAGCTAGCTGTGTTGAAACACCTGCAGATGGATAGGTATTCGCTCCGAAAGAATGTGAGAAGCGAGTAGCATGCGGCGGCGGCTGGATAGACGGACCAACCTGGGTGTGGTCGGGCTATCGTCATCCGCTATGTCCCAAATACGCAAATTATGCCGCGTGATTTCGAGTTACATGCGATCTACCGTAAAGCCTGGTGTCGAGCGGAATCACGCTCTGTTATCGCGATGATGATCAAATTTTATTAGATCGCATGTCTTTAATTTTTAGCGACAAAATTATGAGTGTCGTAGGAAGCGTAATGACATTCGCAGCTATGACAGGCATGGATTTGATTAATAATCCATAGATCAACCACAACGTTACGCCTATAGTAAACGTCAAATACATATTGAATGATATTCCCGATAAGTCACGCGTCTTCCATGAGTGTAAGGCTTGAGGTAAGAACGCAGTCGTGGTCAATAGGGCTGCAATAAAACCGATAATTTCGTTAAAGTCTGTTGTCATAATGAGGTAATTTTTTTACTCTAGTGATTAGCAAGACGTTGAAACTGCATCTGAAACGCTTTAATAAATTTATATAAATCATTCTTGTCTAGATAATTTATTCCACCTGCGTTAGCTCTACCGCCGCCCGTAGGATACCTTAGACAAAATTCATCTGCTGTGGTCATGCCAGATATAGGCACTCGAACGCTCACGGTATAAGCATTTTCCACCGTTGGGCTGAGTACTGCGTACGCCTTCCGAGGAAACTGGTTTGCTAATTTATTTGCATATGCGCCCCGTATTCGGCGACTCCACGCAGCGTCTGGCAATATAAAAATCCCGTAGAAAGCTGACTCTGCGTAGGGTACACAATGAACAGCATTTGCCATATCCGCAGTATAAGAAACGTGAAGTTTTTCTACTATCGATTCTGTGTATAAAAAAATAAAAGGATCGGTGTAGCAATGCAGTCGACTATAAAGTTCAGTAGGATTGATAATTAAGTCTTCCACGGTGTCACCGTAGCTATTATAGTTAAGATAAAAACCGAGTTGCTTTAGCTCTGAAAGCTGATTACTCGTTAACGACAGTGGCTTTGCAAGAGCAGTGGCTGATACATCTAAATTATCACCATACGCAGCAACGATAGTCCATAACCGATAACGACCGGATAAAAATCGATCTACCAAAATAGCCGTACAACTACTGGAATCGGTTTCTATGATGGCTCGTAATCCCGGATGAGAAAGTAATTTGGTGCAGGTGTGATGATCAAAATAATCGATCAGAACACCCTTACTGAGTAGTCTTACTATGTCTGGTCGATTCGCATCAAAACTTACGTCAAGCACCGAAACCGTATCACCCTTCTGTGCACTTATTCGGCGAAGGAGTGAAATATCACGTTTAACACCGGTGACCAACATACTTTTTTGGGGAAATGCGAGCCGTAATTGATGAAGAGCGCATAGCCCATCGGCATCGCCATTACATACATCAAAGTGGCTCATAGTCTTTGTGGCACGATGGTATTCAATCTCTATTGATCCTGCTATATGGCGAATGATTCCCTGGTATTTTTTGCATTAAATACGAGTCAGGTACTTGGTAATCACATTGCCGAGCAGTTAGGTGTACGTTTGAGCCCGCATGAAGAACGTGAATTTGAAGATGGCGAACATAAATCTAGGCCTTTGATAAGTGTGCGCGGAAAAGATTGTTATGTGCTGCAATCATTGAACAGCGAGCTTGGTCGTAGTGCTAATGACAAGCTTTGCCGCTTGTTATTTTTTATAGGAACACTCAGAGATGCTGGAGCGAAACGCATCACGGCAATGATTCCTTATCTTGCCTACGCACGAAAAGATCATAAAACACAAGCGCGAGACCCAGTAACAACACGTTATCTAGCTCAAGTAGTTGAGGCGGTTGGAACAGATGCTGTGATTACTATGGATGTGCACAACGTCGTAGCCTATCAAAATGCATTTCGATGCCAGACTGAACATCTAGAAGCTAGTAAATTACTCTCTTCTTACGTAGCTGCCCGTCTTGATAAAGCACCTATGGTTGTTGTTTCACCGGATGCTGGAGGTATAAAGCGAGCAGAACAGTTTCGGCAGCGTCTTGCCCATCAGGTCGATCACACCATTTCGATGGCAGTCGTTGAGAAGTACCGTAGTGAAGGTGTACTCAGTGGCGGCTTAGTGGTGGGTAATGTAAACAATAGTCACGTAATAGTGATCGATGACTTGATTTCAAGTGGCAAAACGTTGGCGCGCGCGGCGCATGCGTGTCGTAGTCAAGGTGCGTTATCAGTTGTTGCTATGGCAACTCATGGCTTATTTACGCAGGATGCCGCCCAGATTTTGAATGATGCTGCGATAGAGCGCATTGTTATCACAGACAGTGTCTGTATCTCTACAGCCACTGAAAAAAAATTATCGAATAAATTAGAGCGACTCTCGTGTGCTGGTTTATTTGCACAAGCTATCAGTCGACTTCATAGTAATGGCTCCATCGTGGACTTAATGGCGTGATGATGTTTTTCAGCGAGCTGAATGTACTGTAGGGCGCGCATTTGCCAAAGTTTATTACGGCGAAATTTTTTCTCATCAAGATGGCGTATTGCAATTCGTGCCCTTACACAAGCGCGTACACCCTGGTAAAAATGTAGTAGTGACGATGGTGGTCTATCGTTTGCTAATGTAAGGTAATTTTCAATCAAAGCATCAGCCAGATCGGGAGCTTGTAATCGTTCGAGTTCAAGCGCAAGAAAGCAGATCTCATCAGCGCAGTCTGCTACTCTCAGGTCTCTAGAGAATTCAAGGCAATCAATGATTACGGGCTCGGGTTGCAGGCAGATGTGTTCGGGTCGTAGATCTCCATGACCTTCAACTATTCTGCCAGCACGTAGACGTTGTGCAAACCACGGGAGCCAATTGTTTAGTGCATCGCGTTGTTCTGCGCACAGCCGCTGCACGGTATGTTTGGGTAGAAGATGCGGATACTGCAGTAGTGCTGTTTCGTTTTTTTTAATTTCTTGCAAAAGACGGTATCGCCAGATAGAACAGCTTATAGCAGCGGGTGTTAGTTTGCTGTAAAACTCTACCAAATACGCAGAGATACGATAGATATCATTGTTAGTAGCTTGTTTGTTCTGGATTAATTTATCCAGCATACGGTTTGCTGGTAGTCTGCGCATTTTGACTAACCAATCTACTACTTTACCCTTACCTGCAAATTCAATTCCTCCCCCATTATTGATGGTGATAGGAACTAAGCCTAAATACACATCAGGGGCAAGTCGTTGATTAAGTCGTACTTCTTCTTCACAAAAATGATGTCGTAATTCGAGAGTATGAAAATCGACATACTCATTATGAATAGACTTTTTTAATTTATAAGCAAACATATCATCTAGAAACACATAGGACATGTGTGTTTCTATGATGTCGATTCGCGCTGGCTTAGACGGATAATTGACAGGATTTTGTAAAAATCGGCATTTCTGTTTCTCACTCATATCGTAGTTAATGGACGCTATAGATACCATGTGAGGTTGATACGATGGTTAGGCGGGCGTTGGTTAGGTCGGCGGTGGTACGGATGAGGGCAGTGAAAGTAAGGTTATTACTTCCTGGTCAGTTACTTGCGGAAAATGACGGTAATACAGGCTTACTGCACCAAAATGTTCGACTGAGTTCAAGCAAACCATTTGGTCCGCTAAGGACTTAAGCCGTAATAAGCTATCGCGTGCGGCAACGGGTACAGCACATACGAGTTTTTTCGGTTTCATAGCACGTACTGCTTTCAACGCTGCTGCCATGGTCGAGCCGGTAGCTATACCGTCATCAACGACAATAGCCACCCGATCAAACGCATTTTTAGAACTGCGTTCAGGTGTATAGAGCTGACGCTTACGTCGAAGTTCGGCTAATTCATCCTTGACGATGCCATTTACTTCAGAAGGCAG
>CAYUDI010000139.1:5959-6815 GCA_964443585.1 uncultured Bifidobacterium sp. | reverse complement strand
TATATTCATACTAAAAAACAATAAGCTACTAGCTAGGTCGATACACTTGTGACTTTTAGTCAAAGCTGCAAAGCTATTAAACGTCGATATTACCTGCTGCTAGCGCGTTCTTTTCTATAAATGCACGCCTGGGCTCCACGTCGTCACCCATTAAGGTGGTGAAAATCTGGTCGGCCGCAATAGCATCTTCAATCTGAACTCTCAATAGACGACGTACACCCGGATCCATAGTGGTCTCCCACAACTGCTCGGGATTCATTTCGCCCAAGCCTTTGTAGCGCTGCTTGGTCACGCCGCGCTCGGCCTCGTCTCTCAACCAAGCCATGGCCTGATGAAAGTCAGAAATAGCAGATTCGCGTATTTTTTCGCCCACACCACGACGTATCAACGCACCCGGGCCGATCAAACCTTTAAAGGTTGCCGCAGCCTCGGACAATAAACCATAGTCGGCTCCACGCACGAACTCCGGATCCATGACACTGATTTTGAGATTGCCGTGAAAAGTGCGTTCTATACGCAGTATGCGTCGCGCAGATAATTCATCGCTGCTGACGGTCACTTTTACCGCGGGATCACCTATCGCTGCAGACAAGGCTGCTGCTGAAGCCGTGGCGGCCTCTATAGAGTCTAGATCGAGCGTTACACCAGTCATGATGGCAGACAAAGCCGCATCATCAATGGCGCGCGAAAGTCGCATGATGATGGCGTTTGCTGTGTTGTACTTGCGGACCAATTCGGCCAATGCATCGCCAGCAATAGCCGTGGCATTTTCTGTAGGTACAAGCGAAGCATCATTAAGTGCGATTTGCATCATGTAGCTTGTTTCTTCCAAATCGTCTTTCAAATACCGCTCATC
>CAYUDI010000139.1:0-5949 GCA_964443585.1 uncultured Bifidobacterium sp. | reverse complement strand
ACACATGGCCACGCTCGACCAGCAATGGCATTTGACGATAAAGCAGCGTCAGCAAAAGTGTTCGTATATGCGCTCCATCGACATCGGCATCCGTCATGATGATGATGCGGTGATAACGTAATTTGTCGATATTGAATTCATCGGCACCTATCGATGTACCCAAGGTCGCAATCAACGTAGTAATCTGCTCAGACGAGAGCATTTTTTCGAAACGCGCTTTCTCTACATTGAGTACCTTGCCGCGCAAAGGAAGAATGGCTTGAAACTTTCTGTCGCGTCCTTGTTTGGCTGAGCCTCCGGCGGAATCACCTTCGACGATATACAACTCGCAAAGAGCAGGATCTTTTTCCTGGCAATCCGCTAGCTTGGCTGACAAACCCAGACCATCCATAATGCCTTTGCGGCGGGTTAGTTCACGGGCTTTACGAGCAGCCTCGCGCGCGCGCGCCGCTTCAACGATTTTTCCACAGATGATTTTTGCGTCATGTGGGCGCTCTGCCAAATAATCAGTCAGTGTTTTAGCGACGACTTCTTCTACTGGACCACGAACTTCTGATGAAACCAATTTGTCTTTGGTTTGCGAGCTAAATTTTGGCTCAGGCACTTTGACTGATAAAACACAGGTCAAGCCTTCGCGCATATCGTCACTGGCAATTTCAACTTTCGCTTTCTTAGCGAATTCATGCTCTTCTATGTATTTATTGATGACTCGCGTCATTGCAGCACGCAAGCCTGTCAAATGGGTTCCACCATCACGCTGAGGAATATTATTGGTAAAGCAAAGTACTTGCTCATTGAATGCATCATTCCATTGCATCGATACATCCACCGAAATCATGGTGTTATGGTCTGATAAACGCTCGCCCGTTGCCTGAAACACGTTGGGGTGCAATACATTTTTACTCTTGTTGATGTACTCAACAAAGCCGCGCGTACCACCTTCAAAAGCAAATTCTTCTTCCTTGCCGCTGCGCTGATCGGTCAATTTAATGCGAACGCCATTATTGAGAAATGAAAGTTCACGTATACGTTTAGCGAGTATGTCGTAATGAAATTCCACATGCGAGAAAATTTCTTCATCCGCCCAAAAATGAACTTCTGTTCCACGCTTGTCGGTATCTCCAACTTCTTTGATAGGCGATATCTCTACGCCTTCTTGCGTTTCTACCAGACGATTCTGCGGAATGCCGTGAGCAAACTCCATAAAATATTGTTTGCCATCGCGACGTATAGTCAGCAACAATTTTTTTGACAGCGCATTGACGCAAGAAACACCTACACCATGCAAACCACCGGAAACTTTATACGAGTTTTGATCGAATTTGCCTCCCGCGTGCAATTCCGTCATGACGATCTCAGCCGCACTACGCTTGGGCTCGTGCTTGTCATCCCACTTAATACCTGTAGGTATGCCGCGTCCGTTATCACGTATAGAAATCGAATTGTCTGCGTGAATAATGACGTGGATTTCTGTGCAATATCCTGCCAGTGACTCATCGATAGAGTTGTCCAGAACTTCAAACACCAGGTGATGCAAGCCGGTGCCATCAGAGGTATCGCCGATATACATGCCGGGTCGCTTACGAACCGCTTCTAGTCCCTCCAGAATTTGTATGGATGAAGCGCCGTACTGATTAGACTGGTTACTGCTTTCTGATGGAATTGCGGCCATGGCTACCTTAATAAAACAAATGCTGTGTAAATCATCGAAGTAAAAATGTGTTGAAGGGGCTTACTAGCCCCTTCGCATGTCGAGTTATCGTTTTTTTAAATTCTCATGGGCATAACAACGTATTTGAAATTCGGATCATCTGGAACCGTAATCAAAGCCGATGAATTGGCATCACCTAAAGAAATACTCACTTGATCACATTTCAGATTATTTAAAACATCCAGCAGGTACGTCACATTAAACCCAATATCGACGCTATCACCGCTGTAGTCGATTTCAAGTTCTTCAACCGCTTCTTCCTGATCCGCATTCGTCGAGCTGATCTTCAAGCTACCCGGTGCAATCACGCATCGCACGCCTTTGAATTTATCCGAAGTCATGATGGCGGTACGTTGTAGCGCACGCAGCAAAATATCGCGGCTTATAGAGAAATTATTTTTGTACGCTTTGGGAATAACTCGGGTGTAGTCAGGGAATTTTCCTTCGACTAATTTGGATATCAGTTCGATGTTGGAAAAATCCAGCTTCACCTGATTGGTCGCAATGTGAAGATTGACGATGTCGTCTGTATCTTCCAGCAAGCGCTGTAATTCCAAAATCGTTTTGCGCGGAATGATGACTTCCTGACGCACAAATTCTTGCTCAGTCACTATCTGCGAAAATGCTAATCGGTGACCATCAGTTGCCACGGCTATCACGTTTTTTCCATCAACTACGAGCAAGAGGCCATTCAAATAGTATCGAATGTCTTGCTGAGCCATAGAAAAATGCACCATGTTAAAAAGATGCTTTAACGTCTTCTGGGGCACTGCAACTTTGGCGCCAAAATGTTCTGCCTGAGCGACTGTTGGAAATTCATCCGCCGACTGGGTTTGCAAGGCAAATCGCGACTTACCCGACTGAACAGTCATCCGTTTATTCGTGAGCGACAAGGAGACTTCTGCCTCGGGTAGCGCGCGCAAAATGTCCAAGAGCTTACGCGCAGCTACCGTGGTTGCCACCACCTCATTACCAGAGCCTATAGCAGCATGCGTGCTGATCTGCACCTCAATATCGGTTGATAACAAAGAGACTTCTTCTCCCTCTTTGCGGATGAGGATATTGGCGAGAATCGGCAACGTGTGCCGACGCTCGACAATACCACTCACAATCTGTAGTGGCCGCAGCAACGCGTCCCTGTGAGTTTTTACCAGTAGCATCGTGCTTTCCTTTCGCGTATCGCTTTCTGAATCAGCATGTTTGTTTCTTTATTGTTGCCGCCCCGGTTTAATGCCGGCTCAGCCCTTAAGGGTTTGTTCTAATACATGAAGCTCGTGATTGCATTCTGGGTTCTTACTACGGTCTGCTGCAATTTTTCGTACCGCATGCAGCACCGTTGTATGATCGCGGCCGCCAAACAATTCACCAATCTCTGGCAAACTTTTTTGTGTTAATTCCTTCGCCAGATACATAGCAATCTGACGAGGACGCGCGATATTTGCTGGCCGCTTTTTTGAATACATGTCAGCGACTTTGATATTGAAAAAATCTGCGACTGTTTTTTGTATATTTTCAACGGAGATTTGTCGGTTTTGTACTGATAGCAAATCTTTCAGCGCATCTTTAACAACATCTATCGTGATGTCTTTGCCGTGAAAACGCGAATAGGCCAGTATTTTCCGCAGCGCGCCTTCGAGCTCACGCACATTGGATCGTAAATGTTTAGCCACAAAAAAAGCCACGTCATCGGAAAATACAGCGCCTTCAAGTGCTGCTTTTTTCAGCAGGATAGCTACACGCATTTCAAGCTCAGGCGGCTCAACAGCCACCGTCAAACCCGAGTCGAAGCGGGAGATCAGGCGATCATCCATACCCGAGATCTCTTTCGGGTAGGTGTCACTGGTAATAATGATCTGTTTTTTAGCCGCAATTAACGCTTCAAAGGCATAGAAAAATTCTTCTTGCGTCCGGTTTTTGCCGCCAAAAAACTGAATGTCGTCAATCAGCAGCAAATCCAGTGAGTGGTAGTAACGCTTGAAATCGTCGAAGCCTTTGCGCTGATATGCCGTAACCACATCGCGTACATACTGCTCTGCATGAATATAACGAATCTTGACGGATGGATTATCTGCCAGCACCTGATTGCCAATGGCGTGTATCAGGTGGGTTTTACCTAGCCCTACCCCGCCATACAGAAATAGCGGGTTATATGAAATACCGGGGTTGCTGGCGACCTGTATGGCTGCGGCACGGGCAAGCTGATTGGCCTTGCCGGTGACAAAACTATCGAAGGTCAGGGCAGGATTAATACGACTTTGATCCCGGCGCAGGTGGGTTTCCTCGACTTGTGGCACACGCTCCAAAGAACCATCCAAAGCTGGCGCGGACTGGGCTGGCGCGCTGGGACCTGCTGTTTTTTTAAGCTGCCCATTACGAGGGTCCAGCACAAACTGGACATCGACCGGAGACTGCCAAAATTCTGCCGCGATGGTGGTAATGCGTTCCGCAAACTGGGTTTTGACCCAGTCGAGTTTGAACCGGTTAGGCGCAGCTATACGAAGACGGCCGTCTTCAAAGTCAAGCATCGCCAGAGGCTTGATCCATGCACTGTATTGCTGAGGCGTTAGCTCCTGCTGCAGCCGCAAAGCACAGGTCTGCCAGAATTCTTCCATGCGTTGATTCGGTTGTGGGAGCGACGGGAGAAGGCGCGCCCCGACGTTCTAGGTTGGTCTAATGGACTAAGCGCGCAGGCTTGCCGGAATAGTCGCTATTCTACCCTTGCCGGGCCAAGTTATCCACAGGAAGGGCTTAAATTGATGAATCTTTGGCCATGCTGTGCGCTGGATTTATTTGCTTTTTATTTAACTACGGCAAAAGCGTCTGCATCCCGGTCCTTTTCACCGCCCTCAATCGCTCAAATGGCCCCACAGCGCATAACAAGCATGCGTTTAGCGTAGGTAAGTGATTGACAGAAATAGACAAAATACTGTCTAATCTGCGGTTCACTGCATTGTGCGCTGCCGTGTGAGCTTCCTGGCGCCGCAATTCAAGATTTTGTCCGGGTGGATACACCCGGTTTTTGCTCAGTCTATTCCGATCAGCGAGATCCCAACATGAAACGTACCTACCAACCTTCCGTCGTCCGCCGCAAGCGCACGCACGGCTTTCGAGCACGTATGGCTACTCGCGCTGGCCGCGCTATCTTAAATGCACGCCGCTCCAAAGGTCGTAAGCGATTGGCTGTTTAAAGCCGGATGCTCAACCTTGCCCGAGACTAAATCCGGCGATAGCACGGAGGATTTCGGCAGGCACCGGCGTATTTTAAAAACGGATGAGTTTTCATCCGTTTTTCGTTTACGCCCCGTAAAGCGTACTGAGCATTTCGTGCTTTACCAACATGCAAATTCCTTAGGCCATGCCAGGCTGGGCGTCGTCGTAGCAAAAAGGCTGGCTCAGCGAGCAGTGACCCGAAATATGATCAAGCGCATGGCAAGAGAACTTTTCCGGCGATCCGAAATAGCTGCAGCTGACTACATAATCCGACTCAGCAGTTCGCTGATGAGTCGGCAGCAAAGTGCGTCAACAAAAACGCGGAAAATTGCCTTGGCGGATGAACTCCAAACTTTGCTGAGTTTCGCCGATCGCCAACCCCGCACTGACATCGAATGAAATCCTTGCTGTTGATCCTGCTGCGCTTGTACAAAATTGGTATTAGTCCGCTGCTGGGCCAGCATTGCCGTTTTTTTCCCAGCTGTTCAGAATACGCGCAGCAAGCCATCATCGAGCATGGCGCCATGCGCGGCAGTTTGCTGGCTGGTCGCCGCTTATGCAAATGTCATCCATGGCATCCGGGTGGCATCGATCCTGTTCCAAATCACGAGCCATGTACTTCGATCGTCAACACGGCAGATCAAGTAACGCACCCGCATCCCTGAACCATTACTTCCACTTTTAGATTCTTATGGATATCAAACGTACAGTGCTTTTGGTGATCTTCTCGCTCTCCCTGCTCATGCTTTGGGAGAACTGGACTGTCTCCAACGGCGGTCCCTCAATGTTCGCGCCTGAAGTTGCACCGACGAATACCAGCACACCTGCCAGCACTAAAAGCGATGCGTCAGTCCCGCAAGCGACGGCTGTTACAACCGCAACGACTAGCGGTGCGGATGTGCCTGCAGGACCTGCGACGAGTACGCCAGGTGAAAAAGTCACCATCACAACCGATTTGTTGAAAGCAGAAATCAACACCGCCGGCGCAGAGCTGACTCGCATAGAGCTGCTACAACACAAAGACAGCG
>CAYUDI010000138.1:1258-6886 GCA_964443585.1 uncultured Bifidobacterium sp. | reverse complement strand
AATTAACCGGGCCGCATGGAACTCCTTGTGGCTGCAGCAGACTGACCCACTCCTCTACACGGCATGTAGTTAATTACACATATTTTTTGTTAGCGCTGACTAAAGTTGGGCCTAGTCGAGATTTAATCATTCTCAAAGCAAATCGTTAGCTCGAAGTACTGCAGCAGTGCGATTTTCAACACCCAACTTATTAAAAATATGCTCTATATGTTTTTTGACAGTTCTAAAGCTTAAACCTAATATTTCAGCGATATCCTGATTAGATTTACCTTTGGCAATCCATGATAAGACTTCCGTTTCGCGCGAGGTCAATTCGGTATGCCGAAAAATAGCCACCGTAACATTATTTTCCTGCTGCCGTTCAAGTAACAGCATAATTTCGCCGAGCATGCCCGCGCCCATGTTGCGCACCGAAAGTAATGGCTCGTGGGTTGTCAGTAAAACTGCCCCGCCTTCAAGCTGTAGCGCGGCGTCCAGAGAGACAGGCAGGTAGCCGGGACGCTCGCAATCAGCGTGTTTACCTGTTGCTACCATCAGTTTGAACCAGCTCGCTGCTTTGGGTGAGATCCAGGATATCCTTCCCATAGCATCTACAAAAACCACGCCCATGCCAGCGACATCAATTGCACTGCGTGCTAGACGTGTAACAAGCGCATTATTGACATGTGTCTTTAGCCTTGCCAATACTTCATGTACGCGGATAGGTTTGACAACATAGTCGACACCCCCAGAAGAAAACCCTTCCAGTACATATTCCGTATCTGATAAACCGGTCATGAAAATAATTGGAATATGTAACCAGCCTGCATTTTCTTTAATGCGCCGACACGTTTCAAATCCTGATAACCCAGGCATCATCGCATCAAGTAATATCGCATCCGGTGTTACGAGATCAAGCCGCTCGATTGCCGTTGCGCCATCCTTAGCAATCAGCACAGTGTAGCCAACGCCTTCCAAAGCTTCGCACAGCACACCAAGACTGCTTGGGGCATCGTCAACGACTAAAATGACAGGTCGCTCAGTCATCGCATCACCAATTGCTCTAGCAATACAAATTCCACCTGCTCTAATTCAAAACGCACCACCCACTCCCGAAATTGTGCACATAAACCAGAGAATTTTGGCTCTGCCTCAGTAATTTTATCTAGTGCAATGAGTAATCCTTTTACGTGACCAAGCCGTACTAATTTTAATAATTCACTAATTGTATGATCTGGTAACTTTAGTGAGATAGATAATGCTGGCACTACACATTCTGTTGATTTTTTTTCATTTTCACGCCAAGTGAGGTGTAAATGATTTTCTAATGTTTTTAATAATTCCGAATCAATTACTGGCTTGACCAAAAATGCCTGACACTGAAATTGAGCAAGTAACTCCGAGCGATTTTCAAATGCGTTGGCCGACACCATAATGATGGGAACCGCAGTCATGCCTGCAGCACGAATTTGAGTTGCTACTTCCCAGCCATTCATGTCGTCCATTGTAATGTCGAGCAGAATGGCATCAGGCTGATATTCCACCACAATATCAAGCGACTCAGCCCCACTGGCGGCCTCGCGCAAACTAAAACCCAAGGGCGAAAGCATGCCAGCAAGCATTTGCCTGTGCACCGCATGATCGTCAACGATAAGCAACTTTTGTCGTTTACCTAAATAGCCCGTAATTTGCCTGGGGGGCATCATCTGAATACCAGGATCGCCGACCGCGTCGAACGCAAGCTGTAAACGAAACGTACTTCCAAGATCCGATGACTCTACTAGGCTTAATTCTCCCTGCATTAACGCGGACAACTGGAGTGAGATTGCAAGGCCCAACCCAGTTCCTGGCTCACCGCTTTGACGGCGCCCTGCTGAACCACGTTCAAATGGTAAAAAAATTCGCTGTTGATCTTGTGGCAAGATACCGGCACCGGTATCGATAATGTCGAAATTCAAAGCTGAGTCTGCCATCGCAACATGTAATTTGATGGTGCCGCCAGAATCGGTGAAACGAACTGCATTAGCGAGCAAGTTTAATAAGATCTGACGCAGCCGATTCGCATCTGCCGAAATCCAATCTGGAATATCCGATTTTTTTATACAAATAAATGTTAATCCCTTGTTTTCTCCCTGAGGTCTGACCATCCTAACGATTTCATCAATAAAATTATGTAAATTAATTGGTGCAAGTTCCAATTGCATACGGCCAGCTTCAATTCGCGCCAAATCAAGCAGCCCATCAATCAAACTTACCAAATACTCACCACTTTGCTGAATGATGGATACCGTTTCTATAGTGTTAGATGAAAGACTTTTGTTTTTTAACAAAATTTGAGAATATCCAAGAATACTGTTTAGTGGTGTTCGCAGCTCATGCGACATACCTGCAACATAACGTGTTTTAGCTTGATTAGCACTTTCTGCTACATTCAATGCGGTCTGCAGTGCCGCATCGGTGATGGAATGAGCCTCGATCTCTCGTTCGAGTAAATGATTTTGACGATTAGATTCTTCCTGAGCCATTTTTTTACTCTCGCTACCCAACACTACCAACCAGCTGCAAGTAGCCACAATCAGTACCAGAATCGCAAAAATCTTGAAAAAACTCGCCTCAAGTAAATTACCAGAGGATTGCGATAATTTTGTAATCTCACTTATGTAGACTATATAAAGTACTGTTGCAAGAATAGATGAGAGTGATAGAACAACTATTAAAAAATGGCCGAGCCTAAAATTAAAACGTTGTGAGAGTTTTTTCGGAAAAACATAATTTAAGAAATCATTCAACTGCTCAATAGCGCTCGATTTATTTTTACAGTTATCGTGACAACGCGATTCTAGAGTACAGCACAGTGAGCATATAGGCGATGCATAGGCCGGACAATAAGCCATATCTTCATTTTCGAATCTGTTTTCGCATACGCCACATATTTTTGATGGTGCTGTCGGCTCCCATTGCATGGGTTCGCGAGCGAGATAAAAACGCCCTCTCGTCGATAAACAAATTATCGGTGACAAAATCAACGAACTGCAAAGGGCTATCAATGGAGAGAAAGCACGCGCAAAGGGGCCAAATTGCCCCGAGTATGCAAGCATGGCAATCACCGTTGCAATGAGCATAGAGCCTAAACCCACTGGATTTATATCATATAAATGTGCACGTTTAAATTCAATTCCAGCAGGGCTCAGTCCCAATGGCTTATTAATGACCAGGTCAGCCACTAATGCACCAATCCAGGCAATGGCAAGATTGCCATATAGTCCCAGCACGATTTCCAGTGTCTGAAATACACCCAATGACATAAGCACCAGTGCAATCGTTACATTAAAAAATAACCAGACTACCCGGCCCGGATGACTATGGGTTAATCGTGCAAAAAAATTTGACCACGCAAGTGATCCTGCATATGCATTAGTTAGGTTGATTTTTATCTGCGACACCAAAACAAAAAGTATGGTAGCGGCCAAGACCCAGCTTGGATCATCAAACACATAGGCATAGCCAGCCAAATACATTTGTGTTGGCTCGGCCGCTTTGGAAGCGGGCAGCTGTCTTTGTAAAACGAGAAAAGCGAGGAAAGCTCCACCAGACATTTTCAGCATGCCTGGGATAATCCAACCCGGACCAGCAAGGATAACGGCCGCCCACCATTTCTTGTTATTGGCTGGACTTTTTTCGGGTAAGAATCGTAAAAAATCGACCTGTTCGCCAATTTGTACTACCAATGAGAACGCAACAGTTGCTGCAGCACCAAACATCAATGGATCAAATTCGTTACCCCCTGATGTAAACCCGGTCAGACCAGTAAAGTCCGAATACGCTTGCGGATTTTTCCACGCAACGACCAAATAAGGCAGTAAAAGCAGTAAAGCCCATAATGGCTGAGTCCAAATCTGTATTTTAGACATGAGTGTCACCCCACCGATAACCATAGGAATGATCACAATGGAACAGATGACATAGCACCAGGTAATAGGAATATCAAGATACATCTGCAGAGCCACCGCCATGATGGCAGACTCAAGTGCAAAAAAAATGAAGCTAAAGCTGGCGTAAATAAGTGAAGTAATCGTCGAGCCGAGGTAGCCAAAACCAGCACCACGCGTGAGTAACTCCATATCGATCGCGTAGCGAGCGGCATAGTAACTAATGGGTATGGTTACAACAAAGATGATAATGCTCGTGACTATGATTGCCCACATTGCATTTGTAAAACCGTAGTTCAGTACTATCGAGCCTCCGATGGCCTCCAACGCAAGAAAGGACACAGCACCTAGAGCCGTATTACCTACACGCCACTCAGACCATTTCCGAAAGCTGCGCGGCGTATAACGCAGTGCGTAGTCTTCCATCGACTCATTGGCTACCCAAGAGTTGTAATCGCGGCGGACACGAAATATTTTTTGTGTTGAGGCAGCCATACAGAGGCATATCCCTTAAGTGATACAGCCTGCATCACTTGTCTGCCTTTAAAGAAGACAGACACGTTAACCTTGCGGTCTAAGCTCATTTTTTAAGAAACAGTCTTGTTCCTAATGTCGTATATTCTTTTATGTTTTTACAGGACCATTATGCCGTTATAAAGCGATATTTAATATTGATTAGCAAAAAAATTTGGATAACCAATAGTCAATCTTAGATACCAAAAAAAACCCACCTAAGTGGGTTTAAACCCTATTCTAGAGAGGAGATAGAGTGTGCGAAGTGATAAAGGTCCATAGACTACTTTTCAATGACTAATCATCCAAGGCCTCTTATTGGCAAACGATTTGACCGGTTTATTATCGGTAGCATCTTTGTGGTTGCTCCCTTGAGCCTGTTTATTATTTCTATTAGGCTTGCAACAACTGCAGCCAGATGGATGCCCATAATTTGATGAATGTTTAGGTTCGTGGCTAGCACGCTCATTGGTTGAAAAAGCAATCCGCTGATCAGTTGACATCGTAGCTAACCGAGGAGCAGCTACCATCACACGATGACAAGCTGCTCCACACGTATCGCACTCCACTGGCAGATTTCTTTCATCGATGGCGCGTACTACCTCGAACGATCCGCAATATAAACATTCATAATCGTAAGTTGGCATGGCCTGCTCTGCTAAGCGAGGTCGTGTGACAACGGCATATCAATGCCATTGAAGTCCTGCACTATGGGACCATGCGCATTAGGATTAATATCAAATTCAAATATCTGCGTGGGTAACCAAAGCGTTGCGCACGAATTAGGAATATCAACCACTCCGCTGATGTGACCTTGAACGGGTGCAGTTCCCAAAATCGAGTACGCCTGCGCTCGACTGTAACCAAATTTAGTCAGATAATTAATCGCATTCAGACACGCCTGTCGATATGCGACATTCACGTCGAGATAATGCTGTTTGCCTGCTTCGTCGACTGATATACCCTCGAAAATAACGTAGTCGTTGTAGTGAGGCGTAATCGGACTCGGCTTAAAGATAGGGTTTTTGATGCCGTAGGTGGCCATACCGCCTTTAATGACCGTCACCCGCATGTGTACCCAACCCGCCATTTCTATCGCGCCGCAGAATGTAATCTCGCCGTCACCTTGACTAAAGTGCAAGTCACCCACACTCAGGCCCGCGCCCTTGACGTAGTCCTCCCCTTGCTCGAACCACCACGTGTCCAG
>CAYUDI010000138.1:0-1248 GCA_964443585.1 uncultured Bifidobacterium sp. | reverse complement strand
CGTAAACCGGGAAAAAAATCTTTGAGCCACGCGAGAGATCTTTGATATCGCAATTACCACCATGCTCACGAGGTGGCACAGTGCGTGCCCCTTCTGCGGCCGCTTTAGTCTTTGCATCGCCGGTGAGCTTACCCATGTGAGCTGTTAGTGAAAAAGGGGGATTTGCAAGTGGCGGCACACGATCCGGTTCAGTAGCAATCAACCCTACTTCACGTCGATTCCATTCTGCCAGCATTTTCGCATCTGGCAAACATCCAATGAGCCCTGGATGAATCAATCCAGCATATTTAACGCCTGGTACATGGCGTGATTCAGTGAACATGCCCTTGATGTCCCAAATCGACTTTTGAGCTTCTGGAAAATGATCAGTTAAAAATCCTCCACCATTTTTCTTGGAGAAAAAACCATTAAATCCCCACAGAGAATCTGACTTCGCTCCGATATCAAGCAAATCTACTACCAGTAAATCACCTGGCTCTGCACCGTGAACACCTATTGGGCCAGTTAAAAAATGTACCGTAGATAAATCAATATCACGAACATCATCGGCACTATTGTTATTTTTTATATAGCCGCCGGTCCAGTCATAGGTTTCAAGCACAAAGTCGTCACCTGGCTTTACCCAACTCGCCATCGGAATATCCGGATGCCAGCGATTATGAATATTTTCGTTGTCATACGGTGACTGATTAAGATCAACTTTGATCAATGGCTCGGTCATGATGAAACTCCTTTATAAATTAGGCATAGCGATTAAAACTACAAAGATCAGACAGATAAAAAACGACGGATACTGTCCGTATCGGTATCTTCTCGTGTGCTTTCATGCACCAGCTTTCCGCCTTCGATCACAAATAGCCGATCAGCCACATCCATCGCAAAACTCAGCACCTGCTCAGAAACCACAATGGTAATTTCACGCATTTTGCGGATCTGATTTAGCGCTTTGGCGATATCTTTGATGATCGATGGCTGTATGCCCTCGGTTGGCTCATCGAGTAATAATATTTTTGGATTCGTAACAAGAGCCCGAGCAATGGCAAGCTGCTGCTGTTGCCCACCGGACAAATTGCCTCCTTTGCGCGAGCGCATGTCATACAGCACAGGAAAGAGTGTGTAGATTTCTTCAGGTACGACTTTACTTTTCGAAAATTCCATACCAGTTTCAATGTTTTCCAAAACTGTCAGCGTAGGAAATATCATCCGACCTTGAGGGACATAGGCAATGCCGCGCTCAACACGCTGATA
>CAYUDI010000137.1:0-6951 GCA_964443585.1 uncultured Bifidobacterium sp. | reverse complement strand
ACAATATCCACATCATGCTCAACAAAAATAGCTGTTACTTTTTGTACGTCCAACGCATTCATGATGGTTTTCATCAGGCCATGTTTTTCGTCAGTCGATACACCCGACGTTGGTTCATCCAATATGAGCAAACGCGGTTTCATAATCAGCGCCATCGCTATATCCAATAATTTTCGCTGACCTTCTGGCAAAGCGCCCGACAGTTCATCGGCGCGTTTATCTAATCCCACCATAGCCAATACGTGGTCAACTTCATCGTTGTCAACTGCCTTAGCCAACGGTGTCCACAGTCCCAGGCGATTGCGTTTGCCAGCGGCGGCAATACGAATACAGTCACGTACGGTATGTTCAACAAACAATTGCGGTAATTGGAAAGAACGCACCATGCCGCGCAAGGCAATCGCACGCGGGGATAACTCGGTTACATCCTTACCCTCAAAAAAAACTCGCCCTGCCTGTGGCCGTATCAAGCCTGTGCATATATTTATGAAGGTCGTTTTACCTGCACCGTTTTGTCCTATGACAGCCAAGCGCTCGCCTTCGTTAAGCGAGAAATCGATATGGTCAGCCACAACAACGGCACCAAATGCCAGCTGCAGATCCTTGGTTTGCAATAGCGGCGTACTCATACATCCTCCCGCTTCTGCGCAGGTTTTTCTTCAAGCATGGCGGACAATCCGCGTGGCGCTAAAAACACCATGGCAATCAGCACAAAACCTAGCACCATCTGCCAAGCACCTGTGAGATAAGCTGCAGCAAACAACTTCACGAATTCAAAAATTCCCGCGCCTATAAATGCTCCTACCGGATGCCCTACACCACCAAGTATCGCCACGAACACAATCTCACCCGAACGTACCCAATAGCCCATTTCAGGCGTTACCAATCCTTGCGCTATAGCGAAGATGGCTCCGGATAATCCGCATAACGTGGCCGAGATAATGTAACCAATCCACAGCGTCTGATACGCAGAAATGCCTACATACTCCAGACGTGTTTCATTGGTTTTCAGAGCTGCTAATGCTTGCCCGGCGACAGAGCGCAAGTACCGCTGTACCAGCCAACCTGAAAGCAGCGCCAGCACCACACCAACAACGAGCAGCAAACTTTCAAATGCATCGCGCTCAAGGTGCATGCCAAAGAAAGGCGCTCGCTCCAAACGCAGTCCGTCGGTGCCGCCCGTTAAATTAAAGAATTTACCTAGCGCGGCAAATAAGACCATGGACAAAGCCAAATTCAACATGCCAAAGAAAATAGCGCGATAGCGAACCACAAATGATCCAACGATGATGCCCAAGATCACACCCGTGCCTGCGCCCATGAGCAGCAAAAATGCACTATCCATGTGCGTCCATTTTCTGGAAATGAATGCCACCGCATAGCCGCCCGAACAAACGAACATCGCATGTCCAAATGAAATCTGACCAGAGATGATTAATATGGAGATGCCCAAAGCGGCGATACCAAATGCTGTACCCAAAATTAAAGGCGTCTTAATCCACGGCATAGCCAAGGGCAGAAGCAACGCTAACAGCGCCAAAATAATGACGACAATTTTCGCGCGGTTCATCACACTCTCCTTGCCTGAGCGACCGAGAACAAACCTTGCGGCCTAAACAGCAATACCAGCACCATAATCAAGAAAGGAACCAGAACTTCAATTTCAGGTAGCAGATACACCGCGAACGATCGGGCTAATCCAATCAAAATTGCGGCAACTAACGCGCCCTCAATTTGCCCTAGACCTGCCGTGGCCACCACAGCAAATGACAACACGATCATCTCTCCGCCTATGCCTGGAACCCACGACACCGTAGGTGACGCAAGCGCACCTGCGAGCGCACCTAAAATGGAGCCGACCACAAAGGTAAGTAAAGAAATGCGCTTAACATTAATGCCAAGAGCAGTAGAAATTTCGCGGTTATGCGAAACCGCGACTATCTGCCGACCTATGCTGCTAAATTTTAGAAAACTGCGTAATGCAATAAACACTACCAACGCTACACCAGGTATGACCATCAATTGATAGCGGGTATAGGTAATCCCCAATACATCCGCTGTGCCCAGAAAATTGACGATGTCGGAAACAAAGTAAGGCTGGGTACCCCACACCAGTCGCTGTAAATCTTCAAATATCATGAACGCTGAAAACGTAATCAGCAATTGCAGTATCGGATCCTTGCTGTAAATGTGCTGCATCAGCGATGTTTCCATCAGCGCACCAAATACTATGCCCACAATAACTGCGGCAAGCGGAAGAATCAAAAATGACCAGGCCGGTGAAGCACCCATCGCCGTGGCCCACAACCCCAGAGTCGCAGCCATGTAGCCGCCCAGCGCATAAAAACTTCCGTGCGCCATGTTCACAATATTCATAACGCCAAATACCAGCGTCATGCCCAGTGCAACTAAAAAAAGTAAAGCGGCGTAGGACAAACCGTCCAACACCGCCAGAATGTAAATGTCCTGCGACATAGCTAACTTTCAAATACCTTCAGAAAAAAACCGATTCGTTCTGCCACGCCAGCATCGGCATGGCAGAACGGTGAAAAACTCACGACGATTAGTTGTATTGCTTAATACGTGGGTTGTTAACTAACTCAGGCTTGAGCGTCTTAACCCATTCAGGAGATTTCTGACCTACCGGTGTGCTGATCAAATCTGCCGGATATATCGTTATCTTGTCCAGAATAGGAAAGTTGTAGCCAGGTACTTTGCGCGTGATACCCAATAACTGATCTTCCAGGCCTTGTCCGTCTTCACGAATTTTGACAGTGCCGGTTAATCCACGGAATTCCATACCGCGCATAGCATCGGCTACTTGCTCGGTTGATGGCCACTGGCCTTTGTTCGCTTTAATCGCTTTTTGGTAACCCGCTACCAAACCATCGAGCGCTTGCACCATGTGATAGACCGGATAAATAGGATAGGCACCGGTTTTTTCCTGAAATTTCTTGGCAAAGTTTTTTAACTTAGGCTCATCTTTGTACACCGGATGCAAAAAGTAATGGTCACCGCGCGCACCCACTATCACACCATCCGGTAATGCCGTGCCTAATCGTTCTAATGAACTTTCGGCCAACGGTAAAACAAACAACGATGATTTCATCAAGCCACGCTGTGACGCCTGACGCACGAAGGTATCCAGATCTCCGCCCCACGAAGTCGACAAAACGACGTCGGGATGTAACGCTTGCAAGCGGCTTATCTCAGTGGAGTAGTCAGTGGCACCAAACTTAGGAAACAACTCAGCGACAATTTTTACGTCTGGTTTGAGTGCTTGCAGCGCATTGCGGAACAACTCCCATGAATCGCGTCCCCAGGCGTAATCCTGATTCATGACCGCGATAGTTTTCATGTCTGGCTTAGTTTTCAACAGATACAGCACCGTAGCCATCATCTCTATGGTGGCATTAGCTTGCGTGCGTATCACATAGCGGTAGCGTTTCTCTTCCAGGACTTTTTCAGTACCGCAGTCCCATAAAATATTCAGTACTTTCAAATCTTCAGCTACAGGGGCAACGATGTTGCAGTTACCGCTGGACACAGCGGACAGCATCACTTTGGTGTCACTTTCCTGCACTACTCGACGGTACTCCGACAATAGCTTGTCTGCGCCCACGCCCTCATCGATGAAGGTCGGGACTATCTTCACCCCATTAATGCCTCCAGCGGCATTGAGTTGTTCTATATAGAGATCGGCTGCGGCCTTGCCCGGTACACCAAACACGGAAGCCGGCCCAGAAAGAAAGGTGGTTATGCCAACTTTGAGTTCGGTAGGCTTCGCTTGAGCGAGTGCGCCAGAAACAGCCAGCGCGGCCACTGTTCCCGCAAAAACTCGGGCCAATGTAGTGATTTTCATCGTGAGATCTCCGATTAAGAAATTATTCTAACTCTATGATTAAGAACAAATCTTTTTATATTTTTGAAAAATAGCTTGAAGATATATTTAAGCTAAAAGAAATTATTATGTGACCGCAGCGGTCATTCTTTAAGCTAGTTAATAGGGGCAGGTTGTATTAATCAACCCATACTTTTTTAATAATAGTTTTCACCCACTAATTGCCATGTTATCAGTCTGAACCACTGGCATTTATAGAGCAAGACAAGTTTTTTAAAGAGTCCATTTTGAAAATACGAAACCAGTCATTTAAGCTTACGCAGAGCATCATTACGTTATTAATTCTTAGGCTAACAACATAATCCCCCTATGAAAAGTTACTTTTATTTTATTGTGTGCAGTGCAGCATGGGCCTGACCATCAGATAATCATTAGCTAAAACGGGTGTTGACATAGAGAAAGCCACCATGCACCATGTTGACAAGGTAAATACCGGACATGTTTTTCGTGCGCGTATTTTCCCTAAAAAAAGTAGAAAATCGGAGTAAATCCCTGACCGACGTTGATTTATACGGGGATTTATTCGATACGCGCGTATAAAAGGCGATTAATCACCACCACGGAGGAAGACTCATGAAAAAAACCGGTTTGTTGGCATCTATGCTGGCTGCACTGGCTATTAGCGCTGCTCCTGCAGCTCAATCGCAAGAACTTTACTGGGCAACCAGTGGCTTCTTCGGTCCTTTTAACATTCAAGGCCTGATTCCAACGTTCCCAAAAGCCAAGGACATCACGATCCCAGTATCAATGTGGATCCTGAAGCACCCTAAAGGCGTCGTCGTATTTGACACAGGTAACAACGCTGCTATTTCTGATGGCGCTGATAACTGCAAAAAATACTGGGCCGCAGGTAACTGTGACTTCTTGAAGCCTAGCCAGAAGCGTTCGGATGTCATCGATCAGCAATTGATCAAACTGGGCATCAAAGTGGACGACGTTAAAGTTGTCGTTTCATCACACAGCCACTTGGATCACTCGGGCAACATCGCTTTGTTCCCGAAAGCTATTCACGTCTACCAGAAGAAAGAACTGTATCAAGGTTACTGGCCTGAGAAATTCCAAGGTCGTGCAGCTAATGGTTCGTTCGTTCTGAATGACTTAGTAGCAGCTCGTGACTATGACTTCTTTGAACTCGACGGCGACTATGATCTGTTCGGCGACGGCACAGTGAAAATTCTCTCGACACCTGGCCACACTCTTGGTCACCAGTCGATGAAAGTTAAACTGGCCAGCGGTCAGACAGTCATCATGTCTCAGGATGCTATCTGGATGCAGGAAAACTTGGACGGCTACGTTGCTGGCTTGAACTTCAGCGTACAGGCTTACGTGAATTCGGTTGAGCGACTCAAGCGTATGCGTGACCTGGAAGGCGCCAAGATCTTGATGGCTCACGATGCAGGTCAGTTCGCATCAATGGGCAACAAGTGGCACAAGTAATATAGAATCACTGCACCATGCAAAAAGCCCCCGTCATGCGGGGGCTTTTTTTTACCAAAGAAGTAACGACAGACCTACATAATGTTGTAAAGCGCTACGGCTCCAAGACCATAATTCACAACATCTCTTTCGATGTGAAAAAAGGTGAAATCGTAGGGTTTCTCGGCCCTAACGGCGCAGGCAAAACCACTACCATGCGTATGATTGCTGGTTTTACCGAGGCCACGTCAGGCACAGTAAAAGTCGCTGGTTTCGATATGGCTAATCAGCGAGATATGGCAGCGACGCGGTTAGGCTATTTGCCTGAATCGCCACCTCTGTATGACATCCTCGATGTCACCTCGTACTTAACGTTTGTCGCCCGCGCCAAAGGTGTGCCGACAGCACGCATTCAACAAAATCTCGATCGCGTTATTGACGCATGCCGTCTGGAAGCCGTAACGACGAAAGAATGCTACAAACTCTCCAAGGGCTACAGACAACGCGTAGGGCTGGCGCAAGCGCTGCTCGGCGAACCTGATGTCTTGCTGCTGGATGAACCTACTGCCGGTTTAGATCCCGGACAAATTCAAGAAACCCGTGAAGTCATACGTAATTTCGGACGTGACCATGCAGTACTCATCTCTACCCACATACTTCCGGAAGTCACACTCATTTGTCAGCGTGTGGCCATTATCAATGGCGGTCGCATATTAGCAGTTGATTCCCCCGAAGGATTGCAACGCGCTGCTGATCAAAGTAATAGCGTATTGCTTGATGCAGCAGGGGATCGTCAGGCGATAGAGCAATCACTGCGAGCTGTTGATGGTGTGTTGGATATCATTATTCATCCTCATCCTGTACGTGCCGGTGTATTTAGTATTGAATGCCGCGTACAAAATGATGTGGGTGTTGAAGGTCGTATCGCACGCGCGGCGACCTCCACGTCTGAACTCTATCGCTTAGAGCGACGTCAGCCTACGCTGGAAAACGTCTTCTTAAGCTACATAGGAAATGACGGCAGCCAATCACCTGCAAACCGCAAGGAAGCCGCATGAACACGATGACCGCCCTCGCCGATCGCGTATTTCGTGATTGCGGTTTTTTTGCTGGGTACCGGATATTTTTTCACTTACAACATCTTCCTGACCGGTGTCGGCACGATGGATTCAACCCTGCAAAACATGGGTATCTTGTTGCTGACTATTGCGCCCGTTTTGACCATGCGTATCTTTTCTTCAGAATACAACGCACGCACTATGGAATTGCTAATGACTTTGCCAATTAAAACCTGGCAGGTTGTCATGGGCAAGTACTTGGGTGCAGTGAGTATCTTTTTGTTGATGACGGCGGCAACCTGGATCAACTTGATTCCACTCTACCTGTACGGTAATCCGCAAACACTGAACATCATTTCTGGTTACATAGGCTTTATTTTGTTGGGCATGACGTGCATTGCTATCGGCCAGTTTTTTTCAGCCTTAACTGAAAACCAAATTGTTGCAGCCCTCATTACCATACCGGTGCGACTGGGATTCTGGTTTATAGGCCATTTGCAGCAACTGCAATCATCCATGATGCTGCGTGACTTGGTCGCTCATTTGACGTTTGCACTGCATTTTGCGGATTTCATA
>CAYUDI010000136.1:6702-6962 GCA_964443585.1 uncultured Bifidobacterium sp. | reverse complement strand
ACTGGCTCTACTGCGCTGTGGCTGGCCCGTCAGGCAGTCGCTTCCGGTGCCACTGACTGCGCTCTGGCGGTAGGTTTCGAACAAATGAAGCCAGGCGCATTGGGCAATGTTTATGAAGACCGGCCTTCGCCCTTTGATCGTTTCGACGATCAATGTGCGCAGCTGGTTGAAGCGGATGGCATCCCATTGGCCCTGCGTTATTTTGGTGGCGCCGGTCTGGCGCATATGCAGCAATACGGAACCAAGCTCACCACCTTTGC
>CAYUDI010000136.1:0-6692 GCA_964443585.1 uncultured Bifidobacterium sp. | reverse complement strand
ACTACGTGCTCGTCAACGCGGATCTGCAGGCGACCTTTGCCAAAATCCGCGCCAAGGCCTCGCGCCATGCCGCCAACAATCCGCTGGCTCTGTTCAAAACTGTTTTAACTGAAGACGACGTCATGCAATCACCTACCATCTGGCCCGGTGTCATGACCCGTCTGATGGCTTGTCCTCCAACCTGCGGCGGTGCTGCAGCCATCGTCTGCTCGGCAGCCTTCGCTAAAAAGCACGGCCTCGATCAGCGAGTACGTATACGCGCGCAAGCCATGACCACCGACACTGGCTCTACCTTCGCCGGACCACACAGCGATATGCGTCAGCTCGTTGGCTTCGACATGACTCGCGCGGCAGCGAGCTTGGTGTACGAAGAAGCCGGTATCGGCCCCGATGAGCTCAAGGTCGTTGAATTGCACGACTGCTTTGCACAAAACGAATTACTCACCTATGAGGCGCTGGGTCTGTGCGCCGAAGGCAACGCTGAACAATTCGTTGAGGATGGTGACAACACCTATGGTGGCAAATACGTCACCAACCCTTCCGGTGGCTTGCTCTCCAAGGGTCACCCTTTAGGCGCCACCGGCCTTGCCCAATGCACCGAACTCGTTAATCAGCTGCGTGGCACCGCTGAAAAGCGTCAGGTAGAAGGGGCTCGCATCGCCTTACAACACAACCTCGGACTCGGCGGTGCGTGCGTGGTGACGCTGTACGAACGGGTCTAGCCCATGATCGACCGCAAATGGATAGGGCATACCCTGCCCCCCACCACCTTTTTGGTCGAGCGATCCCGCCTGCGCTTTTTTGCCAAGGCTATCGGCGAGAACGATCCGGTCTACACCGATGAACATGCTGCACGCGCAGCTGGTCATCCTGATCTGCCGGCGCCTACTACTTTTTTGTTTACCGCTGAACTGGAGTCTGGCGTCAAAATGGCATGGATAAACGACGCCGGCATTGAACTGGGCAAGGTGCTGCATGGCGAGCAATCGTTTACGCCACACCGCCTGCTGTATGCAGGCGATACCGTCTCGCTCACGGCGCAGATCACGGATATCTACGACAAAAAAAATGGTGCATTGGAATTTGTTGTTATTGACAGTGCTGCCCACAATCAGCACAACGAACTTGTCGCTCACTTGCGCGGCGTAATCGTCGTTCGGCACTAAAAGGCCATCATGCATCGACTTGATTTACGCTCTTTGAAAGCAGGCGACACACTACCTACGTTGACCCTGCCCCCGGTTAATCGCACCATGCTCGCCTTATTTGCCGGTGCATCAGGTGACCATAATCCAATTCATATCGATATCGATTTTGCGCGTAAAGCCGGCATGCCGGATGTGTTCGCGCACGGCATGCTGAGCATGGCCTGGCTAGGCCGATTGCTGACGCAGTGGGTACCGCAACAGCAGATACGGCACATGGGCGTGCGATTTTTGGGCATCACCCATATCGGCCACATCATCACCTGCAGCGGACAGATCAAAGAACACTGTATGTTCGAAGGTCAACCTTGTGTACGCGTTGACATCGTAACCACCAATCAATATGGCCAAGTGCGTATCGCTGGTGAAGCGATGATCGCCATAGAATCAGGAGAACCCACATGACAGGCACACTCGAAGGTAAGGTCGCGTTGGTCACTGGCTCCGGCCGTGGCATAGGTCGTGCCATTGCACACAAATTTGCAGCCCAAGGTGCGCGAGTCGTTGTCAATGATCTCGATGCCGATCCGGCGCAACAAGTCGTCGATGAAATTCGCGCTGCCGGTGGCATTGCCACGGCTTGCAGCGGCAGCGTATCCACCGCCGACTTTGCAGAGCGCTTCATCGGCACTGCTATGCGCGAGTATCAGGGCATCGACATCATCGTCAACAATGCTGGCTACACATGGGATAGCGTGATCCAGAAAATGACCGACGAGCAGTGGTACGCGATCATGGATGTGCACCTGACCGCACCATTTCGTATTCTGCGCGCAGCGCAACCAGCGATCCGCGCACTGGTTAATGCCGAACAGGCCGCAGGCACCTTACGCTCGCGCCGCGTGGTTAATATTTCTTCTGTCGCCGGTATCTTCGGCAATGCGGGTCAGTCCAACTACGCAGTGGCCAAAGCCGGCATTGAAGGCCTGACTAAAACATTAGCCAAAGAATGGGGCCGATACAACGTGACAGTCAATTGCGTAGCCTATGGCTACATTAAGACGCGACTCACCGAAAGCGGCGCCAACGACGGCGCCACTGCGCATATTGATGGCCGCGATATCCGCGTAGGCGTCAACCCGGGCCTGAAGGCCGCCATGGAACAGGCTATTCCACTGGGGCGCGGCGGCACCCCTGAAGAAGCTGCCGGCGCGGTCTACTTGTTCTGTTTGCCTGAAGCCGATTACATCAGCGGCCAGACACTCTTGTGCACCGGTGGCTTGACTGGTATCTAATGATCATGAACTTGCATACCAACGCATTGCTGGAAGTATCGTTACATGTCGTTCTCCGTTATTTAACGGATGCCCTAACCGCTCACCGAGGCTCCCATGTCGATTGATTTCCGCCCTACGTGGATGAATGAAGAACTTGATCTTTTCCGCGATAACATTGCACGTTTTCTCGACAATGAAGTCGCGCCGCAAGACGAGGCCGCGCGCAAACAAGGACATGTAGGCCATGCAATCTGGCGCCGTGCCGGTGAGCTCGGTCTCTTGTGCATCGACGTACCCGAACAATTCGGTGGTGGTGGAGGCGACTTTCGCCATGAAGCCCTGTTTGATGATCAGATGGCACGTCGCGGCCTGACCGGCATGGCGACCTCGGTGCACAGCATCGTTGCGCAGTACTTTGTTCATCACGGCACACCCGAACAGCAACGCATGTATTTACCCAAACTGGCCAGCGGCGAACTGGTCGGCGCCATCGCTATGACGGAGCCCAGTGGTGGTTCTGATCTGCAGAGCATACGTACCCGGGCTGAACGGCGTGGTGATGCCTACATCATTAATGGCGCCAAAACCTTTATTACGAATGGCTATCTGGCTGGTCTTGTGCTGCTCGTTGCAAAGACTGATACGACACAAGGCGCGCGTGGCATCTCTATTCTGATAGTTGAAACGAACGACTGCGCTGGCTACAAAGTGGGACGTGTGCTGGACAAGATGGGCATGAAATCACAAGACACCGCTGAATTATTTTTCGATGAAGTCACGGTGCCTGCAAGCGCAGTGCTGGGTGGTGTGGAAGGTCAGGGATTTTTTCAGCTGATGTCTGATTTGCCGTATGAACGCGCCATCATTGGTGTCACTGCTGCTGCTGCAATTGAAGGTGCGCTTGCAATGACACTAGCCTATACCCGGGAGCGTAATGCATTTGGCAAGCCACTGTTTGATTTCCAAAATACCCGCTTCAAACTCGCCGAGATTGCTGCCATCGCCAAAGCCACACGAGCTTTTGTTGACCGCTGCGTAGAGGATCAAGTTGCTGGCAAACTCGACACGGTTACCGCCTCGATGATCAAAATGTGGGCCACTGAACAACAAGGCAAAGTAATGGATGAATGCGTACAACTATTTGGTGGTTATGGTTACATGAACGATTATCCAATCGCACGCATGTTTGCCGACGCGCGGGTACAGCGCATCTACGGTGGCACTAACGAAATCATGCGCGAAGTCATAGCGCGCGGCCTGTGAGTTTGAGAGAGTTTGTTCGTCGCTCGCTAAACGCTGGAAAATTTCTATGGCAGTTAACAGCAGCTATATGAAATCGACATAAAAAAACGGCATCACCTTTGCATGGGTGATGCCGTTCGAATTCATCGCCACAAAAAAATCAGTACGCGCAAATTTTCGCTTTTGCCTCAGCATATTCGCGCTGAAAACGCGCAATCAGCGCTGCCGCAGGAACGACTTCACGCACGGTTCCTATACCCTGTCCGCAACCCCAGATATCCTTCCATGCCTTGGCGCTGACACCGCTCTCGCCGCTACTGAAATTCATCTTGCTTGGATCACTCTGCGGCAAATTATCCGGATCCATACCGGCATTTTTAATACTCCCCTTGAGATAATTACCGTGCACACCCGTGTAAAAATTACTGTAAACAATATCGTCCGAATTGGATGTCGTAATCATCTGCTTGTAATCTTCGGCAGCGCGCGCTTCATCGGTTGCAATAAAAGCGGAGCCTATATACGCAAAATCCGCACCCATTGCCTGAGCCGCCAGAATAGCGCCACCGGATGCGATTGAACCAGACAATGCCAGAGGACCACCAAACCAGTCACGAATTTCCTGGACCATTGCGAACGGACTTTTTACGCTAGCGTGACCACCTGCACCGGCAGCGACAGGGATAAGTCCGTCGGCACCCTTTTCTATCGCTTTGTGGGCATAGACATTATTAATGACGTCATGCAAAACCACGCCTCCCCAACTATGCACTGCCTGATTCACATCTTCACGCGCACCCAGACTGGTAATCGTAATCGGTACTTTATATTTTGCGCAGACCTGCAAATCATGCTCCAGCCTGTCGTTGCTTTTATGGACTATCTGATTAATCGCGAACGGCGCAGCCGGGTTGTCCGGATGCGCTTTATCGTGTGCTGCCAAAGCCTCGGTAATTTCGGCCAGCCATTCATCCAGCTGAGACGCTGGGCGCGCATTCAAAGCAGGCATAGATCCCACCACGCCAGCAATACACTGCGCAATGACCAGCTTAGGATTACTAATAATAAAAAGTGGACTACCAATCACCGGGAATTTAATTTTCTGAAGAACCGGTGGCAGGCTACGAACAGGTGCGGTCATAATATCTCTGTGAGTAAGTTAAAAAAAGCTAAATCAGGGCAGACTTTCAAAACGCATGCAGCATGCATCGATGGGCTTACTTGTTGTTTGCACGGCCCTGCAATTATTTGTAATTGCCTAGTTCTTTCCAGCGTCCATTTTCAACAATAGACATCCGGGATTGCGCGCTACCCAGACGACGCGTTGCAGTCCAGCTGTAAACAGGGCTTTCAAACATCGGGTATTCCACTTTACCGAGTGACTCCATCGAACTGACAAAGGACTTGGTGTCGAGTGCTGGGCCAGCTTTTTGTGATGCACGCGCAAAAATATCGATCATCATGTAGCCAATTTCTGATTGTATCGTTGGTTCTCCACCATCGAATTTTGCTTTGTATTTGGCTACCCATTCACGCAACGCGGGGGATGCTGCATCGTCATACGGTGTCTGCAACAGGCTAACTGCATAAAATCCTTCGGCGACTTTACCACCGAGCTTGGGGATTAGTTCTGTGAAGGTGACATAGGAGCCCATCATGGTGGCTGTCATGCCGACCTTGCGCGCTTCACCCAAAATCGTCACTGTGTCGCGAACAAGGGTACCCATCACCACAAAATCACAACCCGCCGATTTGAGTTTGGCTACTTGCGAAGAAAAATCCGTCGCACCACGCTTGTAGGTTGTCTTCTCCATCAACTCAACGCCGATTGATTTCAGGCCTGCCTCGGCACCGCCCAATACCTCAAGACCATAATCGTCATCTTGATAAATTATGCAGGGCTTAGTTGCTTTCTTTGCTTTGTACAACTCAGGCGTTTGCACCTGCATGGTTGAAAAATACGGTGGCAACAATGCAAATTTTAATGGGTGCAATGGCTCGAACATATCGCGCGAGCCGGTAGTCGGCAAAAAATTAGCAATATTTTTTTCAAATTGAATTGGCATGGCTGCGTTGTTGTGCGCTGTGCCCATATGACCAACCACCATAAAAACTTTGTCTTGATTTACCAGCTTCTGCACAGCCAACACAGCTTTTTTTGGATCATAAGCAGAATCTTCCATCAGCAATTTAATTTTGCGGCCATGGATACCACCCTGTGCATTGATTTCATCTACTCGCATCTGCATGCCGTTACGTACCCATTTACCTAGCGCTGCAATCGGGCCGGATAAATCCTGCACCGAGCCGATCAAAATCTCGTTACTACTTACCCCTTGCATGTCCGCCCATGCTGGTGGAGCCAGCAACATAGCCAGCATCACACTCCATAATCTGCTTTTTTTCATGCCTGCCTCCTGGTCTATTTTTTTAATGGTGATACATCTTTTCAATCTGCTGCGCATACTTTGCTTCGACTAATTTTCGCTTTAATTTCATTGTTGGCGTCAGCTCTTCATCTTCTGCACTGAGCTGGGTATCCAATAGCCAAAACGTTTTGATCTGTTCAACCCGCGCAAATTTTTTATTCACCTTGGCTACTTCAGCCTGAATTAATTCCAGCACCCCAGGTGTCAGGCTGGCATAATTCGAAAAAGGAACGTCATGGTCTTGCGCATAGCGTTCTACGTTTTCCTGATCGATCATGATAATGGCAACCAAATAGGGGCGCCGGTCACCGATGACCACTGCATCGGTCAGATACGGAGAAAATTTAAGCTCATTTTCAAATTCGCTAGGCGTGATATTTTTTCCGCCCGCAGTGATGATAATGTCCTTCATCCGATCCGTAATACGAAAAAACCCATCCGCATCCATCGTACCGACATCGCCCGTATGCAACCAGCCATCTGCATCTATCGTCTCTCGCGTTTTTTCAGTCTGATTCAGATACCCCATAAACACATTCGGGCCACGGATCAGTAATTCACCATTACTCGGATCAACCCTGACCTCGGTACCCGGCACT
>CAYUDI010000135.1:0-7040 GCA_964443585.1 uncultured Bifidobacterium sp. | reverse complement strand
GTTCTCTGCGGACAGTGCGTTGTTGACTAAACCACTCGCCGTCAGAGCGCCTGCGGCTAGCTGTTGCATAAACAGTCGGCGCGATTCAGCCATATGACGCGGCGTAATTTCAGACCCAGGAATTTCAGTGTATCGATGTCTTTTGATCAGCATAGAAAATCTATAATCAGAAAGGTGGACAGGAATAGTAGACATAAAAAAGGCTGCTCAAGGCAGCCTTTTGAAATCATCATAATTCGCCGTAGGAGTGCAAACCTGAGAGGAACATATTCACACCAAGAAAAGCAAAGGTCGTAACAAGCAAACCAATAACGGCCCACCAGGCAGCAATCTGACCGCGCAGCCCTTTCATCATTCGCATATGCAGCCAGGCGGCGTAATTTAACCAGACGATCAATGCCCAGGTTTCTTTAGGATCCCACGACCAATAACCACCCCATGCATCAGCTGCCCAGAGAGCGCCGAGTATGGTCGCAATAGTGAAAAAGGCAAATCCCACTGCGATGGCTTTGTACATAATGTCATCAAGTACTCCCAGCGCAGGCAGTCGATCTGCAAATATACCCTTGGATTTCAGCAGGTAAGCCACACCCACCATAGCTGACAGAGCAAAGGTGCCGTAGCCTATAAAGTTTGCTGGCACATGAATTTTCATCCACCAGCTTTGCAGTGCGGGCACCAGTGGCTGAATTTCTTGTGCATCACGGCTACTCATATACCAAAGCAGAAATCCGACCGCAGCAGAGATAATCAAAAGGATAAAAGCGCTCACCTGTCGGGTAGCGTATTTCTGTTCGTAATACACGGTAAACAAAGCGGTGATGAGGCAGAATAAAACAAAAACTTCGTAGAGGTTCGATACAGGTATATGACCGATATCTGCACCAAGCAAATACGACTCATACCAACGAACCATCATCCCGGTGAATCCCATGACTATGGCAGCCCAGCATAATTTACTTCCAACCACCGAACCAAAATCTGTACGCGCTAGCAAGCCACCCCAATGAAAAAACGTGGACAAGAAAAACAGCGTGCTCATCCACAGTATGGCTGATTGACTCGAGAGTAAATATTTAAGCAAAAATCGAGACTGAGCCATGTCTAAATTTCCACCATACATAGAAATCGTCCACAGCGACAGTGCACCTATCAACAACATAAGAGGACGTACAGGTCGCCAAAACCAGCCCAGAGCAACAAAGGTAGGTACAGCAGCGATCAATATGACTTTTTCATAGATATCCATGAACTCGCCGTAACGATTCAATGCAAACAAAGCACCCGCTGCCAACACCGCCAAGAAAATCCAGTCAAACCAGGTTCGACTTTTTAGAAGGCCGGTGGATTCAGTGTAAGTAGGGTTCTGGGTCAACTCCATAATTTCTCTCCGTGCAAAGCAAGCTACTTAAATGCGATAAGTATAGTTCAGGCACAACTACGGTGCTTGTTACTCAAATATGAACAAGGGCCGTGAACTCAGGGGCGAACTAGGCCACTTTTCATCTGCTCAAATTCTTTGTCAAAATCCAGACTACGCCGTTGCGAGCTCATGGCCATCAGCGCATGGCTACTGCCATTGGCATCTGAACGTATCCAAACCCAAAGACGACGCTCACGCACATAAAGCATGGCAAATACGCCCATCACCAGGAATAGACACCCTAAATACACCACGTTTTTTCCCGGCGATCGTGTTACTTGAAATACCGACGCTTTTACCTGCTCAAATCCCTGCAACTGCAGCAAAATAGGCGCTTCGTAAAAGAAGGAGTCCGCCATCGCATTCGTTGCCAGTTGCAAGAAGCGGCTATTTTTTTCATCGGCTGCCATCGGTGATAATCCATCTTTTTCGCGCGCCAGCTGCCACAACTCCCACAGACTGCCATTGAGTATCTTCATGAAAATATCAGCCGCTTTTTCTTGCTGATCTTCAGGTAGTTTGCCTACGAAACGTGCAATAGCCACATAACCCGAAGCTTCGCGATCACCAATAAAGACGTTCAGGCTACGTGCAGAGGATGCCTTGAGCTGGTCGCGCAAACTTGAATTTGCTTTTGCATCCAGAGGGACTTTCTCGGCATAGCGCGCTGCTGCTTTTTCACGCAAGTTGGTATCACTGAGCGCTGCGCGAATACGCATCCATTCAGTCATAGAGCTCTTTTCATCTGCTGGTATGCGCAGGTAACGGAAGCTCTCAGCAGGCGAATCACGTAATCCAGCGAGAAAAATATCTGCGCCGTCTATCGTCACTGGCAACATGTAATTATTAAACTCACGTGCCTGCCCTGTCTTGTCACGCAATTTGTACTGAACGCTGGGTCCCACATTCTTGAGATCTTTGGTCTTTTTATTTTTAGCAGCAGATCCCAGTTGCTCATCTAGCGAAGTGGTGAATTTTTCACTAAAGCCTTTGCTCTGATTTACAGCGCGCACATCCTGGCCATTGGCCGCAGACGTATTTTCAACATTAAACGGACGAAAGCCAGACCACTCAATAACGTATTCACTACCTGTACTTCCCAGCAGCGGCGTAGACCGACCGACTTCGCCCTCCACCTGAAATGACTGATTGTTTGGTCCTTTCATCGGGAAACCCACTAACTTCAGGTGACTTCCGCCATCCTCGAAGCTGGACTGGTAAACCGCCATGCCCTTATAAATCAGAGGCTCATTAACTTTTATCGTGGCGGAAAATGTTTTGCCTGTTTCAGGATCCGTTACCAGCACTTCACTGGCAAAGAGCTTAGGCATACCTGTGGAATAAAAATCAATGACGAATTTCTGTAACTGCAGAGTGAACGGTAACTGCTGAATCATTACGCCTTCGCCGACAGGAACGATAGCCGTATTACTACTCGCACCCTCAGGTACGAACGTATTTCCGCGAAAAGAGGGATTGTTTAAACCCAGTCTGTGCTTGGCAGGAATTTCGGCAATCACTCCATTACCAATAAATGGTTCTTTATCGTAAAGCCACTGCTGAAAACGTATAGGAAGGTTGGAGTCAAGCAGGCCACCAACGCAAATAATAACGATCGCTGAGTGCGCAAATATATAGCCCAACTTATTCGCTGCACCTTGCTTAGCCGTTACTAACGTAGCGCCGTTTTTGGCCACCATTTTCCATTGATATCCTTTGGCCGCGAGCTTACGTCCTACATCGTCTGCGAGAGCCTCGCGCGTTGAGGCAGTGCTCCACTCAGCATGATGATGAAAATTACGTAGCGACTGCTCACGCACGTTCTCACGCCAACTTTTCATATCGCTGATCATTTTTGGCGCATTGCGCGCAATGCAAAGCGACGTTGATGTCACCAGAAATGCCATGATCAACAAAAACCACCAGGCTGCATAAACGGAATACACCGAAAAACGCGACAGTATGTCTGCCCAAAATGGCCCAAATTGATTGGCATAATTGGACATGGGCTCATTTTGATTTACTACGGTGCCTATAACTGAAGCAATGGATATGACAGTTAACAGACTAATGGCAAATCGCATCGACGAAAGTAGCTCGACGATATCTGACACCCAGCGACGTCGGGTATGTAAAACTATGCCTTCGGTAGTTACGCTCATCTCGTTTATCTTCAGTTAGATAGCTGAACTCGGATAGAAAAAGGGGCGGCATCAGCCACCCCTTGTATCGATTTTTCGCGCTTTACACTGCTTAAAAGCTGCGCTTGATTACGATTATTTTAGGCCGGCAATGTAGTCAGCAACCGCTTGCATTTCTTCATCTGACATACGCTTACCCACCGCTGTCATTTGCATGCTGTTAGTACGTGCTCCCGTACGGAAATTGGTTAATTGCGCAATGGTGTAATCCTGATGCTGGCCCGCGATACGTGCATATTGCGCAGGAATCCCGGCGCCATTGGGGCCATGACAAGCTGCGCACGCAGGTACATTTTTCTCGACAATACCAGCACGATAAATTTTCTTGCCCAATTCAACGGTAGTTTTGTTACGCGCTGATCCAGGGGTAGGTTTTTGCTGTTCTAGATAGGCGGCAAGGTTACGAACATCCTCATCAGCCAAACCTTTGGCAATTCCTGTCATGACAGCGTTGTTGCGTGTTGGGCCTTTAAATTCATGTAATTGCTTTTGCAGGTAGGCCTCATGTTGGCCAGCCAGCTTGGGGTTTTGTGTGATGGTCGAGTTACCTGCCGCTCCATGACAGGCTACGCATGCCAGAACACCGCGTGATGCGTCTCCATTGGCGTAAAGCGCGCCGCCCTTAGCGGGATCAGCGGCTACTGAGGCTTTTTCTTCATTAGCCCAGGCAACACTGACGCAGGTCATAAAAGCAAAGCAAATTATTTTAGCGAACGCTGGCAGAGCACGTTTCATTCAAACACCCAAAAATGGAAATGGATTTTTTTTATATCGATTCAGGATCAAGCCTGCAGCGACTCGTTTAAACAAGCTGTTTTCAATACAAATAACAGTCTGACATTGTACTACAATGGCTTTCTTTTCTTTGCCCCTGCCCCATCAGGGCACCGTCATGTCCGTCCTCTGGCAAGCTCGTTTTTTCACTACTGTCAATCGCCTCGGGGATTTGCCAACATTAGGCGTTCCGGAGATAGCCTTCGCCGGTCGTTCCAACGCCGGTAAATCGACAGCGATTAATCTTCTTTGCAACCAGAAGAAGCTCGCATTTGCCTCTAAAACTCCGGGTCGTACTCAGCACATCAATTTTTTCTCACTAGGCGGAGCCCACGTCGGACAACACCGCAAAGATGAGACACGCCTTGATGAAATCAACGCGTTCATGGTGGACTTGCCCGGTTATGGCTATGCCGAAGTCTCTGGCTCAGCCAAAGATCATTGGCAAGAACTGCTAGGACGCTACGTACGGATCAGGGAAAACCTTGTTGCATTGATATTGATCATGGATGCACGGCGCCCTTTCACCGAGCTCGACATACAAATGCTCGAGTGGTTTGCTGGCACCGGCAAACCGGTTCATTGTCTTTTAAGTAAGTCAGATAAACTCAATCGTAGCGAAGCGGCTGATGCACTGCGACTTGCAGATACTGTTTTGTCCAGTTATGTTGACGAATCTGGCACGCCCCTGCCGTTCTCTGTTCAGCTGTTTTCAGCCACTAAACGGGTTGGGATTGCAGAGGCTGACGATACGATATGCCGTTTGCTAGGGTTGTCAGAGCCTGCCGCTTCAAACGAAGCGGCGCTCCAAAAACCAGAATAAAAAAAACCCCTGGAGAAAGGGGAAGGTCTCCAGGGTGCAACGCCGTTCGTCAGCAGACGATGCGGCCCCGCTCAGGGAGGGTAAGCGGGGGGTGGCTATCCACCCGTAAGTCTGAGGGTATTCAGCGAAAAAAGTTCGCTGGCTAAACCCGAGGTGCCCAAGTAACGCTTCCTGTTATTGAGACCATTACGGAAAATCATGTCAATTTATCCCCATCCTCAGTTCCCCTCGATTCGTATGCGTCGCATGCGCCGTGACGGGTTTTCTCGTGATCTGATGCGAGAAAACACAATTACTCCATCCGATTTGATTTATCCGGTATTTATACTTGATGGAAAAAATAAGCGAGAACCGGTAGCATCCATGCCCGGCGTCGAGCGAGTCTCTATCGACTTACTGCTCCCCATAGCCGAGGATTGCGTGAAGTTGGGGATCCCTGTTCTAGCACTGTTTCCCGTTATCGATCCTTCACTAAAAACACCGGATGGTATTGAAGCGACTAATCCTGAAGGCTTGGTACCGCGCGCAGTTCGTGAACTCAAAGCGCTTTTCCCCGAACTGGGTATCTTGACTGATGTCGCTCTCGATCCTTACACCAGCCATGGCCAAGACGGCGTGCTGGATGCGAATGGTTATGTTCTTAATGATGAAACAACACCGCTGCTGGTAAGGCAGTCGCTAGTTCAGGCTGGCGCTGGGGTAGATATTGTGGCGCCATCGGACATGATGGATGGGCGCATAGGCGCTATTCGCGCAGCACTCGAACATGATCACTACATACACACGCGCATCATGGCATACTCAGCAAAGTACGCATCGGCTTTTTATGGTCCGTTCAGAGACGCCGTGGGATCTGCTGCCAACTTGGGCAAAGGTAACAAAGCGACTTACCAAATGGATCCGGGTAATAGTGACGAAGCTTTGCGCGAAGTAGCACTCGACATTGCTGAAGGTGCAGACATGGTAATGGTTAAACCTGGCATGCCCTATCTCGATATCGTTAGACGCGTCAAAGATGAATTCAAGATGCCTACCTTCGCTTACCAAGTCAGTGGCGAATACGCGATGATTAAAGCAGCCTCTCAAAATGGCTGGGTAGATCACGATAAAACGATGATGGAAGCCATGCTGTGTTTCAAACGCGCTGGGGCAAATGGAGTACTGACTTATTTTGCGCGCGACATCGCACGCCTTTGTAAGGCAAGCTAAATCTACCGGCTGACCTGACATAGGCCTAAAAACAACAGAAACTAGTACATTGTCGTAGAGATTTTTGTTCGACGTCTGTTACTCATCCATGGGGTGCGCATTTTTACCAGATGCGCCACTAATTTCACAAAGGAACTAGGCCATGGATAGGTTAGCTTCATACATCGCACGTAGCGATCCAAACGTTAAAGCTGGAGATTCGACAGACAATATTGTTGTGTTAGAAAAAGAAAAATCAATCTCAAATCAAAATGAAGAAGCGACTCATCTCATTTTTTCTCACAAGCCCGCAGCCGAAGTATTCAAAAACCCTGATTTGTTAGCTGCCGCCAAACTAGCTCGCACTGAAATAAAAAACCAATTAATAGCCTCAGGGCGAGCAACAAACAACAAAGCAGAAAAAATCCTCGACAATATGAAATATAACTCCGTTACCTTAGACCGAAAGGGTTATGGCACAGATGTCGAAAAAGTTATGGGAAGTACGTCATTTCATTTAATGACTCAGGCGCTAAAAATTGATACCGAAAAAATTCGCTTTGGCGATACAAAGACTTTAAGCCCTGCCGCTTCAAAGTCACGCGCCAAAAGAGGAACCGGGGTATTTCAA
>CAYUDI010000134.1:5881-7152 GCA_964443585.1 uncultured Bifidobacterium sp. | reverse complement strand
GAGGTGTTTGCTGCACTAGGGTTTAACAAACTTCAGTGTCAGGCGATCCGATTCACCTATCGCCAGATAACGTGCACGATCCTGTTCTGGCACATCGCGCAGGTTGGGAGGTAAATTCCATACGCCACCCGGATGGTCTTTGGTATCGAGCGAATTATTGTTGATGTCGGATGATGCAAGTAGTTTAAATCCTGCCTGAGTGGCCGCTTCTATCACATAGGCTTCTGTCATATAGCCAGAGTCTATCTGTGCCTTAAAGCTGGTGCCTGGTGCCGCGCGGTGCTCGACTACGCCGAGTATTCCACCTTTTTTTAGTACATTGAAAAACCCACTAAACATCTGTGCTGCATTGCCAGCTTTTGCCCAGTTATGAACATTTCTAAAGGTCAGCGCCATATCCGACGACGCTTTTGGAGCAAACTCAGGCGAAGCGGCATCGTAGGTGACGATAGTCGCTGAGCTGTATAGATTGGGATCGCTGGCGAGCATGGCGCGGTAGTTACTGTCGCGTCGCTTCATGGACTCGGGCATTTGATCGACTACCTTAGGCACGGCAGCATAGTACTTACCTTGATTTTTTAGTACTGGTGCGATGATCTCTGTGTACCAACCAGCAGCTGGTGATATCTCTGCGACGGTCATCTCAGGCTTAAGACCGAAAAATAGCAGCGTTTCTTTAGGATGGCGGTAGCGGTCGCGAGCGCGATTGGCTTCGCTACGATGAGCGCCATTGATCGATTGATCAAGTAATGAGCCGATATCCGCAGCATGCACAGAGCCGGACGCAAACAAAACGATCGCTAAAAGGCTAGCAGCCGTAGTGCGGACTTTAGATAGGGTTGAAGTGTAATTAGTGAGCATAAGATCCCGGTGAATACTATTCAAAGTAAATAGCTTAAATGAAAATGTGCAGATGTATGTTTATACCGTATCGAGTCTGTCACATACAAATCGTTTAATGAAGTCGATCAGCAAATGCAGGGCCTGGATGTCTCATATCATGTTGTATCCTCGACCAACGTATTGTTATTGCCTGATTATGCCAGCCATGCCTGCATATGGGTTTTGTAACACGGCGTATGTAATCAACCTAAAGAATCTATTTTGATAATGGAATTGGTATGACAGGCGCTCTTTCGCACCTTAGGGTATTGGATCTTTCGCGTGTTCTTGCAGGGCCGTGGGCGAGTCAGGTGCTGGCAGATATGGGTGCAGACGTGATCAAAATTGAGCGTCCTGGCAGTGGCGACGATACACGCGGATGGGGGCCA
>CAYUDI010000134.1:0-5861 GCA_964443585.1 uncultured Bifidobacterium sp. | reverse complement strand
CTTATCTGAAAGATGAAGCAGGCAATGACACCACCGAGGCGGCCTATTACTTAGCTGCTAATCGCGGTAAAAAATCGCTCACTCTGAATATCGCAAAAGCAGAAGCGCAGGAAATCATTCGTCAGTTAATCAAAGAGACGGATGTGTTCATTGAAAACTACAAAGTCGGTGATATGGCGCGCTATGGTTTGAGCTATGCAGCGCTTAAAGAGATTAATCCCAGATTGGTATATTGCTCAATTACTGGCTTTGGACAAACGGGCCCTATGGCCGATGTGGCGGGTTACGATTTCATCGTGCAAGGCTTGGGTGGCTTGATGAGTATCACCGGTGAGCGCGATGATTTACCCGGAGTAGGCGTAGCGGCTGCAGACATTATGACCGGTCTGTATGCAACGATTGCGATACTCGCTGCGATTGAGCATCGTCGTATTAGCGGGGAAGGTCAGTATATCGATATGGCGCTGCTCGATGTTCAGGTAGCCACTATCGCTAATATGAATCTGAATTATTTATGCTCTGGCAAAGTACCTCAGAGGCAGGGTAATGCGCATGCCAACATCGTGCCGTATCAGGTGTTCAAAGCCGCCGATGCCGACATCATTATCGCCGTGGGCAACGACACGCAATTTGTCAAACTCTGTAGTGTGCTGGGTTGCACGGAATACGCTACTGATGAACGCTACGCAAAAAATGCTAACCGAGTGCGTCATCGCGAAGTACTCCTGCCGCTGCTACAAACCATATTAGCTACCCGTCGTGTTGAGGAGTGGGTCAGTCTGCTGCAGCCACAAGGAGTTCCATGCGGCCCGGTTAATTCCATCGCACAAACCTTCGAGAACCCGCAAGTGGTGCACCGTGAGATGCGTATCGATCTGCCGCATCCTCTATCTGGGACGGTGCCGTCGATCGCCAACCCCATCAAGTTTTCAGGTACACCCATACAATATCAAAGTGCACCGCCCACGTTGGGGCAGCACTCACATGACATCCTTCAGGAGTATGTGGGATTATCAGATGACCAAATCACTGCGCTTAAAAATAGTGGAGCGGTGTAGTACGCGGTTTTTAAAGTCCACAATTTATGGTTATAGGCTGTGGGTTTTATAATTTCGGTAACCTGTGCTGTTTTGCCCATCATTTTTGCCGATTACATCCGCAGAGAAAATATTCTCTGGGCGATGTTACTTGGATAACTCTACCTGAGATAGTGCTACAGACTCCTAAAGCTGAGTTTTTTTTCGCTAAGTTCATAACTCAGTTTCCAACACCGTTTTGATCTTGGTAGCGTAATGTCCAGTAGTGCGGAGTACATAGCGTTTTATTTTGGCGCATCGCAACATCATGACAATCTTGAAAAAAGAATTAATTCGTTAGTTGGGTCTAGCTGGTGCATACGGCAAAAGGCGTATTTTGTCTTTGTGAAATATTACGCATATTGAGGTCGCGGTATTTCATAACAAGACCAGCCAAGGTCGCACCAGGAGACAGTATGTCAAACTTTAACGACGATTCACCGTTCTCAGCGCAACGCCGTCGCATCCTACAAGTTCTGGCAGCGTCCCCGCTGGCAGGAATGTCTACTTTTGCGTTAGCGCAGCAGTTCCCTACATCCAAAGTCAATACTACCAATCTCGCTGTTAACGATACCGAAGTTACTGTAGGTCAGCTCCATTCGGCCACGGGTACGATGGCATTGTCTGAAACAGGCTCGATTCAGGCCGAGCAACTCGCCATTGATCAGATTAATGCAATGGGAGGAGTATTAGGTCGCAAAATTAAAGTTATTAAGGAAGATGGTGCTTCCGATTGGCCGACCTTTGCAGAAAAATCTAAAAAACTGCTAATTAACGATCGCTGTGCCTCTGTGTACGGTTGCTGGACTTCAGCTTCGCGAAAAGCTGTACTACCAATTTTCGAAAAAGAGAATGGCTTACTCTACTACCCAACTATGTACGAGGGTCTGGAGCAAAGTAAGAATGTAATCTATACCGGTCAGGAAGCTGTTCAGCAGATTTTGTGGGGTCTTGATTGGTCAAAAAGCGAAAAGAAAGCTAAGACATATTTCCTCATCGGTTCAGACTATATTTGGCCGCGCACTTCGCACAAAATAGCCCGTAAGCATATTGAAAATAAACTTGGTGGCAAAGTGGTGGGTGAAGAGTATTACCCGCTCGGGCACACTAATTTCAACTCACTGATTAACAAGATCAAAGTTGCTAAACCAGACTGCATATATGCCATTGTAGTGGGTGGCTCTAACGTGGCCTTCTACAAGCAAATGAAAGCTGCTGGCGTCACTGGTGACAAGCAGTTTTTACTGACGATCTCTGTGACTGAAGATGAGGTGCTGGGCATAGGAGGCGAAAATTTTCAGGGTTTCTATTCAACCTGCAAATATTTTCAGTCAATTGATAATCCAAATAATGCCAAATTCATTGCTGCATTCAAGGCGAAATATGGCCCAAGCTCTGTCATAGGCGACGTTACACAGAATGCCTATCTAGGTCCGTGGTTGTGGAAAGCGGCCGTAGAAAAAGCAGGTAGCTTCGACGTAAACAAGGTTTCGGCTGCTTGTGGTGGCATAGAGTTCAAAGATGCGCCGGAGGGTTATGTACGTATCCACAATACAAATCGCCATTTGTGGAGTAAGGCGCGTATTGGCATGGGACAAAAAGACGGACAGTTCAAAGTTGTTGCGGTTTCTCCTGAGCTGATCGAGCCGGATCCATTCCCAAAAGGCTATCAATAGATCTGATCAAACCGCGAGTGCACATTCAATGTTCACTCGTGGTTTTATTCAACGAGCTGTGTCTCGCAAACTACTGCAGCTGAAGCTTTGTCGTATCTGAAGTTTACGTGTACTAACCTGGATTACAGAAATGACTGTCTCTGAAATTTTGAATATCGTTTTAATGCAGGGATTTGCAGGGCTGAGCCTGTTCTCGGTATTGCTGCTCATGGGATTAGGGTTGGCCATTATTTTTGGCCAGATGGGTGTCATCAATATGGCCCATGGTGAGTTCATGACCATCGGTGCGTACACCATTTTCATGTTCTCCCGTTTATGCGAGCTCTACGTACCCTGGTTTACAGATTTCTTTTTCCCCGTGGCCATTATTACTGCTTTCTTTTTAGCATTTGCTGCTGGTTGGGCGCTCGAATACTTGGTGATTCGTCACCTCTACAGTAGACCGCTGGATACCCTGCTTGCTACTTGGGGTGTATCTCTGGGAATGCAGCAGGTGTTTCGTTCTACTTTTGGTGGTAAAGAAGTGAGCCCAGCATTGCCAGATTGGCTAATGGGTTCCTGGTCGCCGATCGATGGTCTGGACATTCCTTCTAATGGAATTTTTGTGCTCGCGCTAACAACGGTAGTCACAGTTGGCGTGGTCTATTCCATATATCGCTCACGTTGGGGTTTGCGCGTAAGAGCCACGGTATCCAATCGAATGATGGCTAATGCCACGGGCATTAACACCCGTAAAACCGACAGGTTGACTTTCGCCATCGGCTGCGGCATCGCTGGTATTGCCGGAGCGGCTTTTACCACTATCGGATCTACAGGCCCCACTAGCGGTTCGCTGTATATCGTCGATGCATTTTTGGTGGTGACCTTTGGTGGTGCAGCTAGTGTGTTTGGTACCGTAGTCTCGGCATTTGGTATTGCTCAGACTCAGTCGATTGCAGAGTTTTTTATGACAGGTTCGATGGCGAAAGTACTTACCCTCTCGGCGATCGTATTTATTTTGATGCTCAGGCCACAAGGCTTGTTTGCATCCAAAATCAGGCGTTAATTCATACGGACCGTATTCGAAATTTTGTACATCATTAACACATAGCGTCAGGTGAAAGAATGGATAGCTTGAAAGAATGGATGAAGCAAAGTCAACTCGGTGGTCTCGTACTGCTGATGTTCATATTGCTGATCGTGTTTCCAGTTACGTTGGACTTGTTCAGACTTAATTTGTTGGGTAAGTACCTTAGCTTTGCATTTGTATCCCTAGGCTTGGTGATGTTGTGGGGCTATGGAGGTGTCTTAAGCCTGGGGCAGGGGGTATTTTTTGGGCTCGGTGGCTATTGTATGGCGATGTTTCTTAAACTCGAAGCGGCATCAGCCTTCGTAGACAAAATGCAATCGACTCCTGGCATTCCAGATTTTATGGACTGGAATCAACTGACTGAATTACCGATCTGGTGGTTACCCTTTAAATCGTTTCCGCTGGCCGTGATAGCTATTCTTTTAATACCTGCCATAGTCGCTTTTATCATCGGCTACGCTATGTTCAAGCGTCGTGTGGGCGGTGTTTATTTTGCGATCATCACACAAGCCGTAGCTTTGATCTTGACAGTGCTAATTATTGGCCAACAGGGCTACACCGGTGGCCTCAATGGCATGACTGATTTGAAAACGCTACTGGGGTGGGATATACGCACCGACTCGGCTAAATATACGCTTTACTACATCAATGTTTTGATGCTTATGGTCTGCATCATCGGATGTGCGTGGGTGCAGCGAAGCAAGCTTGGTACGTTATTGTTAGCCATGCGCGACAAAGAAGACCGTGTACGTTTTTCTGGTTATGACGTTGCAGCTTTTCGTATCTTTACTTTTTGTCTCGCAGCTTCACTAGCAGGTATTGGCGGCGCAATGTTTACTCTGCAGGTGGGATTCATGTCTCCAACCTTGATTGGTATTGTGCCTAGCATTGAGATGGTGATTTTTGCTGCAGTAGGGGGTAGAAATTCATTGCTAGGTGCAGTCTACGGAACACTATTGGTTAATTTTGGCAAAACCTATTTCTCAGAAAAATTTCCTGACCTTTGGTTGTTTGCGATCGCAGCGATGTTTATTGGTGTGGTGCTGGCGATGCCGGATGGTCTGGCGGGTATGTATCGCAGCAAAATTTTACCTTGGTGGCATAACCGTCGATCGGGTAACACGGGTGGTGCAGTTAGAGAGCAGACTTAAATCCGGAGAATGATGTGAACACCGAGACCAACGTATTAGTACTGGAAAATCTGACTGTCGGGTTCGATGGCTTTAAGGCAATCGATTCATTAAATCTTAATGTACGTAAAAACGAGCTGCGCGTCATTATCGGACCCAACGGCGCAGGCAAAACAACTTTGCTTGATCTGATATGTGGAAAAACTAAAGCCACTGGCGGCAGCATTAAATTCAATGATGTAGAGATGTTAGGTGTGCCGGAGCATGAAATTGTTCGCTCTGGAATTGGCAGAAAATTTCAGACACCGTCTATTTATGAAAATCTAAGCGTCTTTAAAAATCTTGAGGTCTCATTTCCTAGCGGGCGTAGCGTATTAGGTGCGCTTGCATTTAAATGTACACAGGAGATCAATCATCGAATTCATACGGTTGGTGATGAAATAGGCCTTGCTGATTATTTTGAAGTCGATGCAGGACAACTCTCACACGGCCAAAAGCAATGGCTGGAAATTGGCATGCTGCTCATGCAAGAACCTGATCTGCTGATGCTTGATGAACCTATTGCAGGTATGAGCGTACGGGAACGTGAGTTGACAGCAGCACTACTGAATCGTATTTGCAAGGGGCGCTCCATGATCGTTATAGAACATGATATGGAATTTGTTAAAAAAATCGCCGATAAAGTCACCGTGATGCATCAGGGGAAAATTCTGGCCGAAGGTTCTATGGATCAGGTCCAGAAAGATAACCGTGTCATTGAAGTCTATCTTGGTCATTAATTGGTTAGATAGATGCCATTTAAATGCAGTGAGCAAAAGCATAGCGTAACTTATTTACTCTTGGAATAAACATGTTAAATGTCAGTAATCTATTTGCAGGTTATGGCCAGAGCGTCGCATTGCATGGCATT
>CAYUDI010000133.1:6784-7264 GCA_964443585.1 uncultured Bifidobacterium sp. | reverse complement strand
CATTTGATTGTGTGCGTTCCGGGACTTCTGGAATGTGACGATAAAAAAAAATGTAACTTCACTGATGAAGCCGCCATTGTGGGTTTAACGCCCGACCTGGCGGCTTTTCAAACTTTTAACGCTCTGTGGTCAGGAAATCCATGGTTCACGAGAACCTGATGGTTTTTACCGGAAACGCCAATCCGGAACTCGCTCTAGGTGTCGCGGCTCAGTTGCGCATCCCCTTGGGGAAGGCGGTCGTATCGAGCTTCTCCGACGGTGAAATCATGGTCGAGGTGAACGAAAATGTCCGTGGCAAGGATGTGTTTGTTCTGCAGTCGACTTGTGCGCCCACTAATGATCATTTGATGGAAGTGATGTTAATGGTTGATGCACTAAAGCGAGCCTCCGCTGGTCGAATAACAGCTGTACTGCCTTATTTTGGCTATTCACGGCAAGACAGGCGTCCCCGCTCAGCACGCGTGGCTATTTCTGCAAAAG
>CAYUDI010000133.1:0-6774 GCA_964443585.1 uncultured Bifidobacterium sp. | reverse complement strand
GTTGAGCGCGTGCTAATCATGGATTTGCATGCCGATCAAATACAAGGCTTCTTCGATATTCCAGTCGATAATATTTATGCTTCACCGATACTGCTGTCAGATCTTGTAAACAAACACTACGAAGACCTCCTGGTGGTCTCCCCGGATGTAGGTGGTGTCGTCAGGGCAAGAGCACTGGCAAAACGACTCAACTGCGATCTGGCCATCATTGATAAGCGTCGACCCAAGGCCAATGTATCGGAAGTCATGAATGTCATAGGCGAAGTTGAAGGTCGTAACTGCGTGATCATGGATGACATGGTTGATACGGCAGGCACCTTGACTAAGGCCGCTGAAGTTCTTAAGTCGCGTGGTGCAAAAAAAGTTATCGCCTACTGTACCCATCCTGTTTTATCAGGCTCAGCAGTACAACGAATAGCGCAGTCACCCTTAGATGAATTAGTCGTGACAGACACTATTCCGTTGAGCAAAGAAGCGAAAGCACTATCAAAAATACGGCAGTTAACCTGCGCCTCTTTGCTGGCTGAGACCATACGAAGAATCAGTAAGGGCGACTCTGTGATGTCGTTGTTCGCTGAGGATGAAGCGGGTAGCCAAGACTAAAAAATTCGAGGTTCTGCGTTTGCAGAATCTCTTTTTAGATCCCCTGGTCGCGGGGGATTTCAACGCAGGGCCTACGGGCCCAACTGAGGAGTCGTCATGAAAGTTATTGCATTTCCACGCAAAGTACAGGGGTCCGGAGCGAGCCGCCGCCTGCGCACTGCGGGTCAAACACCCGGCATTATTTACGGCGGTAGCGCTGAGCCCGTCAACATCGCTCTTGATCACAATGCGCTGTTTCACGCGCTAAAAAAAGAAGCCTTTCACTCATCTATTCTGGATGTAGAAATCGATGGCAAAGGTGAAAAAGTACTTCTGCGTGATTTCCAGATGCATGCCTACAAACCACTGGTATTACATATCGATTTCCAGCGTGTGGATCAAAACCAAAAAATTCATATGAAAGTGCCATTGCACTTTACCAATGCAGAAATTGCACCGGTAGTGAAGTTGTCTGGTGGTGTCATCAGTCACGTTCTCAACGAACTCGACATCAGCTGCCTGCCTAAAGATCTGCCAGAGTTCATTGAAGTCGATCTCTCGAACATGCAAGCAGGTGCCTCATTGCACGTCTCTGATCTTCAGTTGCCGCCAGGTGTAGTCGCGACTAACGCGAAAGAAAATCCTACGATTGCTACGGCAACGATACCGCGTGGCGCTAAAGGTGATGAAGCTGCATCCTCGGAAGAAGCTAAGAAATAATGCATTACGCGTTTTACCAAGCCCGTCCTTGCGACGGGCTTTTTTGTGAGCGCTTGTAGTGTGCTGCTAAATGCACGCCATCCAAAAACTAACGAAATGCTGTTGTGCATGGTGCTAGCCTGGCTGTGTACTTTAGGACTGCTCGGATTAAGGTGATAGCCTTGACCCACCAGCAAGAATGAAGCAATTTTATTTAAACAGTGTATGACCAGATAATATTTACGCTAACCCCTCATAAAATTCTTCGATGTCGATACGCCTTATAGTTGGACTGGGAAACCCCGGCGCCGAATACGCACAAACCCGCCACAATGCCGGATTTTGGCTGGTAGATCAACTCGCCCGAGGTCAATTACGTCGCGAAACGCGATTCACTGCACTGAGCTGCAAAACCTCGATTGAAGGGCATGAAGTTTGGCTGTTAGAACCGCAAACCTTCATGAATCGTTCGGGCCAGTCGGTCGGAGCGATTGCTCATTTTTATAAAATTACTCCTGAAGAGATTTTGGTTATCCATGATGAACTTGATCTCAGTCCTGGTATTGCGAAGCTTAAAAAGGGCGGGTCTTCGGGTGGCCACAATGGGCTAAAAGATATAGACAGGGCCTTGGGTACACGCGATTACTGGCGACTTAGGCTAGGCATAGGTCATCCACGTACATTAGGACTGCAACAACCGGTCGTGGATTTCGTTTTACATCGCCCACGCGCTGAGGAAAAACCGCTGATTGACGCTGCTATAGAAAAAAGTCACGCTGCTATTTCTCTTCTATGCGACGGTCGTTTCGATCAGGCGATGCTGGAATTGCATACAAATGCCTAACCTGGGCCTGTGGGTCAATAGCTTGCTCGGGTAATTAACGGCACTAACCCTTTATCCCTACTTATTTATCTCGACGCATTTGACTATCCATTAGTTGATGCGGCTACGAAATATCAAATTCTTCTTAATTCAGCGTTAAAAAAGCCGACCCGTTAAATTAATTCTTACTATTGCTCAAAATCGACCCATGCCAACTACCGATAAATTGTTCGAAACCCGACCATTTTATTTCCCGCAGAAAAGTATTTAAGTTTCAAGCTTATAAATAAGCTCCGTATAAGTCACTATCCTTAAAAAAAATTAAAAAATAAGTAATTAATAATTCTAATTTGATAATCTCTGATTTATACTCCCGCTCCAGGCAATGGCGTATTTAGCGCAATTGTTTATACGCGGAAATAACTCGACGGAGAAAATCATGAGCACCTACAAGGAACTTCAAAACCAGATTGAAAAACTGCAAAAAGAAGCCGAACAGGCTCGCAAGACAGAGCTGTCTAATGCGATTGCGGATATTCATTCGAAAATGCGTGAATTCAGTATTTCAGCCGAAGATCTCGGATTTGGCCTGCGCAAACGGTCTATGAAATCGTTACGTAAACCCGTTGCGCCGAAATACAAAAATAATGACACCGGAGAAACCTGGAGTGGCCGCGGCAAACCACCCAAATGGATGGCTGGCCGGGATAAAGCGCAATTCCGTATTCACGCTTGATTGGGTATTTACTGCTCTTTCGATAAATAAATCAGCGCTTCTCTAGCTTTTCCAAATGCCAATGCCATCTCATTATGGGGTGGCAATTTTTTTGGTAACCTAGCGCTGAAAAACCCCTAAAAGCGAATTCACCAAAATACTAAAATCCAACCGCGTATTATGCTGCTCCACATAACGCTGCGCATATTCCAGACGCACAGGCAAGATTTTCTCTACATAACATTCTTCTAAATCGTCGCCTTGTAAACCTGCCAGTAACTGAGTTTCTTGGCGAAAACTAACGCTCGCTAAATCAAATAAACCGGGCTTGATAGAGAGCACGCTTTTACGTACATCGGTAGGATAACAACCTACATACCGGGGTAATTCTGCCCGCGGTCCTACGAGTGAAAAATCCCCCCGAATCACATTTAGCAGCAATGGCCAACGCGCAATACCTGATCGCCGCAATATAGCCCCCACGCGTGTTACCTGCTCCCCGTGGCACCCCCCTACGGTTTCCATGGCATCGGGCTCTGCTAGCGCGGAACGAAATTCCCATACTTTCACCATGCGGCCGTTTTTCCCCACCCTATGAGAACGTGTCAGAACTGGAGCGGCGGATTCCACTCTCAATATGATTAATAGAATCAGCCACACTGGAAGCATCAATACAAGCGCAAAAATACTTAGTACTAAATCAAAAAAACGTTTCGTCATAGGGTCTGTTCCAGAGAAAATTTATCTGCTGAATTTACTGTTAAATATACTGTCACCATATCACCATCATACGAGCCACAAGCTCTTGAGCAAAAAATTAAATAGATCTCACGGCTCATCTGCCGTCGGTCGTGACTTAAGCTCTTAGGACTATCCGTTAAAATGAGCAACTTCACGCTGCAACGATGCGTGAGTCTATGCGTAGTCTCGAATTCTTCCGGAGGAAATTTTGAAAATAGCAATCGCTGGATGCGGTTATGTGGGTTTGTCCATGGCCGTTTTGCTGGCTCAGCATAATGATGTGGTCGCCTATGACATCAGTTCCGGCAAGATCGACGATCTGAATCGTAAAATTTCTCCTATCAAAGATACCGACATCGAGCACTATCTCGCAACCAAACCACTAAAACTGCGCGCTACAACAAACACAGAAGAAGCCTTTGCCGATGCACATTTCGTTATCGTAGGTACGCCCACCGATTACGATGCGCAAACAAATTACTTTGATACGAGCTCCGTTGAGAATGTCATTGAAAAAGTCGTTGCTATTAATCCAGCTGCACATATAGTCATTAAATCGACCATACCCGTCGGTTTCACTGCCCGCATGATAGCGAAGCACGGGTTTCCAAATATTATTTTTTCACCTGAATTTTTACGTGAAGGCCAGGCGCTACACGATAATCTGCACCCTTCGCGTATCGTCATCGGATCCCTGCACGAGGCAGGCCGTATCTTTGCGCAGTTATTAACTCAGGCCGCACTCAAAGACGATGTCCCTGTACTGTTTATGGGTCCTACCGAAGCCGAGGCTGTCAAACTGTTTGCCAATACATTTCTGGCTATGCGCGTCGCTTTTTTTAATGAGTTGGATACCTATGCTGCTAGTCATGGGCTGGATACTCGCCCTATCATCGACGGCGTCAGTCTCGATCCACGCATAGGAAATTATTACAATAATCCTTCCTTTGGTTATGGCGGTTATTGCCTACCCAAAGACACTAAGCAAATGCTGGCCAATTACAAAGATGTTCCCCAAAATCTGATTCATGCCATCGTTGAATCCAACAGCACGCGCAAAGATTTTATTGCTGAGAGTATCGTGCGCCGTAATCCCAAAACGGTAGGTGTTTATCGCCTGACCATGAAAGCCGGATCAGATAACTTTCGGTCTTCCAGCATTCAAGGCATTATGAAGCGCATCAAGGCCAAAGGGATAGAAGTCATCGTCTATGAGCCCACCATTAGCGATCCGGAATTTTTCCGCTCCAAAGTCACGCATGACTTGCCAGCCTTTAAACGCCAAGCTGATGTGATAATTGCTAATCGAATAACCGACGACCTGTCCGATGTGCTCGATAAAGTGTATAGCCGGGATTTGTTCGGCGGCGACTAAGCAGACCAGACCCTGCTGTCGATAGAGCTGATAACTTCCACGTCATCCTGCAAAGCCAATAATTGGGCTTACTTGCCCTAATTTTGCCGGCTCGCGACACCGCGGGTCTCATTCATTTCTCAAACGTTTACAAATAAATAATCGCCAGGGTAAAGCTTGGCGCCGCCGGGTCGATTACAACAAGGGGCAATGGCGAGACCCAGGGTCTGCTTTGTCAGCCAATGCACATAAGCGCAAGTAATGTGCGGCTGGCCGGCCCTCAGATAACGGAACCCATCTGGCGGATTAAATGAGCGTTTTTTCGGATTTAACCGATACACAAGTTGCAGCCTTCGGCACAGCTCAGATTGCTGCGCTTTCGGCCGCACAAATCGCCGCGCTGGGCACGGACTTAGCTCGCCTGACTTCATTGCAAACCGCAGCGTTGACAGTAGCTCAGATACGCGCAATTGAAGACCCGACACAGTTCACATCAAAAAACATCACGGGTCTGAGTGGCCGACAGCTGGCCGCTCTCACGAATACTCAGCTCAGCCTGCTGGGCACTGTTCAAATGAGCTCCCTGAGCTCAACCCAGCTAGCGGGATTTACTGCTACCCAAATCAGTAAATTAACCACTGCGCAGCTAGGTGCTATTAAAGAGGCCAACATAGTCGGACTAACCCCGACTCAAATCGCTGCCATATCATCAGATCAGGTAAGCGGGCTAACAACAGCGCAACTAGCCAAACTAACAGCATCCCAGATTGCTGCTCTGCCCACTTCTGCACTTGCTCAGCTCTCAGCGAGCGGGCAGATTCCTGCATTGAAATCCGAACAACTAGCCGCACTAAAGCTGGCACAACTAGCTGCGTTAACGAACGAACAGGTTGCTGCTATAGCCACTGGTGCGATTGTTGGCCTAACCAACACTCAGATTGCAGCACTAACGCCAGGCTCTACGGGTCAATTCGCTGCACTAACCCCCACGCAGATCGCAAAATTAGCTTCCGGACAAATTGCAGCACTCACTGCAGCGCAAATCAGCTCCATGACAACCAGTCAGGCTGCTGGTATAGAAGCGGCTGATTTGCCAGCCATGTCAGCAGCGGGTGTCGCAGCCCTGTCAGCAGACCAGCTGACGGCTATGAAAGCTTTGATTAGCAAATTTACGGCTGGTCAAATCCCTGGATTAAAGGCCACCGAACTGGCCAAACTGGATTCCACGTTGTTTGGTGAACTCACCTCCGAGCAACTCGCGGCGCTTACGCCCACTCAGCTTGCCAAGTTAACATCGGATCAACTTGCTGGCCTGACCACAGGCGCGATACCTGGATTAACCGCCACCCAAATACGTCAATTAACAACAGGGGATACGGGGCAGCTGCCAGGATTAACTGCAGCACAAATAGCAAAAATGACGTCGCTGCAGCTGCCTGCTCTGACACCAGCCCAAATAGCGAAGTTGTCTGCCACCCAGATTAAAGGACTTGATCCCGCCCTGCTGGGCAAAATGGGGAATGCGCAAATTGCAGCCCTCACAAATGAACAAGTTAGTGCACTAACTACAGCTCAAATAGCGGGCATTAGTACGTCACAAATCAAAGTGCTCTCAGGTGACCAGTTACGAGCGTTGACTGCAGATCAGCTTAAAGCGATACCGGCCGCTAATCTGGCCGCGCTAAGCAATGCTCAAATCAAAGCACTTTCCGAACTGAGCGCAGCGGAGATTACCCAACTATCTGGCGATGAGCTTGCTACTTATCTCAACACCAATCCAATCAACAATATTGATCCCAGCACGATTGCCGGGCTATCTCCCGATCAGTTGAAGGCATTATCTACAACTCAGATAGAAAA
>CAYUDI010000132.1:7039-7286 GCA_964443585.1 uncultured Bifidobacterium sp. | reverse complement strand
CACATAGTGGCGATCCAGTTAAACACTTTCACACCCGTAGGTACTGCAATCAGCATGGTTGCGTACATAAAGAACAGCTGGCTCGTCACCGGCATGCCGGTTGCGAACATGTGGTGAGCCCAGACGATGAACGAAAGAATGGCAATAGACGATGTCGCGTAGACCATCGATGCATAGCCAAACAGAGGCTTACGGGCAAACGCAGGAATGATCTGAGACACGATGCCGAATGCCGGCAAAATCATGA
>CAYUDI010000132.1:0-7001 GCA_964443585.1 uncultured Bifidobacterium sp. | reverse complement strand
CTGCCAACACTGGCATAACTGCAATCAGTAGGTAGGCTGTGATCAGCCATGTCCATGCAAACATGGGCATCTTCATTAAGGTCATACCGGGCGCGCGCATGTTCAAAATCGTTGTAACGATATTGATTGAGCCCATGATGGAGGAAGCACCCATGATGTGCATGGCGAAAATGCCCATGTCCATGCCTATGCCCATCTGTGTGCTCAGAGGTGCATACAGAGTCCAGCCCGCAGCAGTTGCGCCGCCTGGCATCAGGAACGATGAAACCAACAAAATGGCTGCGGGTGGCAAAAGCCAGAATGAAAAATTGTTCATCCGGGCAAAGGCCATATCTGCAGCGCCAATCTGCAACGGAATCATCCAGTTAGCAAACCCTACAAAGGCAGGCATGATCGCGCCAAACACCATGATCAAGCCGTGCATCGTAGTGAGCTGATTAAAAAATTCAGGCTGAAATAACTGCAAGCCTGGCATAAACAGCTCTGCGCGGATACCAAGGGCTAGTACTCCGCCCGTCATCAGCATAGCCAGTGAAAACCATAGGTAGAGGGTACCAATGTCTTTGTGATTAGTGGCATACAACCAGCGACGCCATCCGTGGGGATGATGATCGTCATGCGCATGATCGTCAGCGTGACCGTGGGCGTGTTCCATTGTGCTCATCTGTTTCTCCTGATTTCTCGATTACTTGCGCGCAGCCAGAACTTCGGCCGGTTGAACTATGTTGTCGGATGCTTTATTTGTCCAGCTATTGCGAGTGTAGGTAATAACTGCCGCGATCTCTGTGTCAGACAACGTGGCCTTCCATCCCGGCATGGCATTTTTTCCGTTGAGCAGAATTGCGATCTGCCCGTCTTGCATACCGTTGACAACCTGTGAACCATCTAGCGCAGGGAAAGCACCCGGCACACCTTTGCCAGTGGCTTGGTGACAGGCTACGCAATTTGCCGCATACACTTTTTCACCACGGGCAGACAAATCAGCAACTGTCCAGGTTTTGTTGGGATCATCAGCTGAGGCGCTCATGGCGTGCTTTTTATCTGCCACCCACTTTACGTAATCCTCTTCACTAACTACGCTCACTACGATGGGCATAAATGCATGTTCTTTACCGCATAGTTCGTAGCAGTTGCCACGATAGGTACCTATCTTTTCTGCTTTAAACCATGTGTCGCGAACAAATCCCGGAATCGCATCCTGCTTGACGCCAAATGCTGGTACACCCCAGGCATGTATGACGTCATTAGCAGTAGTGACGATCCGGATTTTTTTGTTAACAGGTACGACTAACGGGTTATCAACTTCCAGCAGATAGTTATCACCCTTGGGCACTTTGCCATTTATCTGATCACGCGGAGTAGCAAGGGCAGAAAGGAAGGCAACGCCCTCGCCTTCACCCTTGAGGTAATCGTAACCCCATTTCCACTGCATACCCGTGGCTTTGATAGTGATGTCAGCATTGGAGGTGTCCTTCATCGCCACTACTGTCTTGGTCGCTGGCAGGGCCATCAACACAACAATAACAAAAGGTACAACTGTCCAGGCTATCTCTACCGTGGTGCTCTCATGGAAATTAGCCGCCTTGTGGCCCACCGATTTACGGTGTTTGAGTATGGAGTAGAACATCACACCAAACACGGCAATAAAAATGGCTACACAAATGACAATCATCCATACATGAAGCTCGTAAATGTCAGCCGCGATGGAGGTGACAGGTGTCTGGAAATTAAGTTGATGCACTGCAGGTCCGCCAACCATGTCGTTGGCCGCATAAACGGAACCAGACAACCAGAGTCCGGTAGCCGCCATAAGCGAGTTGAATAGGCGTTTCGCGTGTTTCATAAGGTCCTCAAAAGCCTGATTGAAATTCGTTTTGCAATATCGGTTCAAACAGCAACTGATCGATAATCCATCAGTTCCCGCGTTAATTCTTGTGCGAACTGGTGTCGTTTTTTATCTGTCAAAAAACGACCTACTTCGATGCGATCACCATTAGCTTCTAATCCGATCAACCGATGTCGAAGAGCAGGTACTGCAATTCGAGTACGACGAGGGTCCATCCGGAACTGACGGACCTGATCGGCCTCCACCAGCTCAACAACCAAACCCTCGGCACTCAACAGCACACATTCTTTGTCACCGGCGTGACGTCCAACGTAAACAAATGCAGCACCAACAGCGGTCATTTCAAGGAGCGCAAAAACCAAAATCACCCAGGCGCCATGAAACAAGAAATAAGCCGCTACCAAGAAAGAAACTGAACACAGTGCCAAGTAAGCTTTAATCAGCTGACCAGGCGTAATGGAGCAGTTTTTTTTAGAAATCCACTCCCGCTTAGTCATGTCAATATACCCTGTCCAGAAAAAGCTTGTTATGAGGCTCCAAAGCCGGGCGAGTATAAGCCAAAAGCATAACTGCAGCCAAGTAATAAACCCACTGCCCCGAGGCCCAACTGATTAGTCTCGTTTCAAACTAATCGTTTAGAAGGTTTTGTTTTTAAACTGAATAATTGACTCTCCAGTTCGCGTTTTTTTGGGCTGCGGCAGGAAGGCATGGCCGTAAATAACTTCAACTGTGAGTGAAATTTGCTCATCTGTACCCTTTTGCTGTTCCAGTGCCTGTCGCACGTCATTCCAGCGCTGCCGTCCTACCAAGCCTGTTCGACGCTCCAAGAGCGGATTTCCTCCCAGAGCTCGCACATCGGCAAGTAATTTATCTGCAGATGAATAAGTGATATTCAATTTTTCCATATCCATAACGGGGTCTGCAAAGCCGGCTTCAACCAGCATATCGCCATAATCATGCAAGTCCACAAAGGGGAGTATGGGGGGACGCAGACCCAAACTGGAATACGCTTCTCTCAGCTGTAAAAAAGTATCTGGGCCAAAGACGCTAAACATCAGCAATCCTTCGGTGCGTAGTACACGAGCCCACTCTCTGATCACCCTGTGCGGTTGGGGATGCCAATGCAACGACAAATTAGACCAAAGCATATTGACGATGGTTGGGGGCAGGGGCAGCTCGCCAAAGTCTGCGCAAGCAAGCTCGACTGAGGAGGTCTTGAGTAAGTTTAGTTTCGCCAGCCGAACTACATTACGCAAGAATGAAAACGACACTTGGTTGCGATTACGAGCAACTCGCAACATCGCTGGCGAAATATCCACACCCAGTAACTTGGCTGCAGCAAACGTCTGCGCTAACTGGTTCAGATCATCGCCCTCGCCACAACCGGCATCCAGAATTCGCTCAGGCTGTATCTTGATTAGCGACAGTCGTTCGAACATACGACTTGAAATCTCTCGGCGTAGAAATTGGGATGAGTCGCAACGTAAGGTCTTTGCAAAAAGTCGCTGCACTCGCGCCACAGAAATCGGCGCACTGAACTGATTATCGCTAGGTTTATCTGCCATGGAATGCATACGATTGAATTTCTTAGATGCGAAAGAAATAATGAGCGTGAGTGTACAGCAGCGTGCTTTGCACCCATCTAATCGTGGTCATGCCTATGAATAAAATTAGAATCGTGCAAAGCGCTGCACACCGCTTGAGATTTATCCTGCCCTGGCTGTTCGACAAATTGCTACCTGGTAGTTGCCTGTTGTGTGGCGGCGTTAGCCGAGATGCACTTTGCTCCTCATGCTGCACCAGTCATATAGACTGGCACGTCCTGCGATGTGCTGTTTGTGCAATACGCCTACCTGGTTTGTCGCACACCGCGCTGTGCGGCGCATGTCTGGCTCATCCTCCAGCATTTGATGCTACATATGCCGCGACCGACTATGCGGCACCAATAGATTATCTGGTACAGCATCTAAAATTTCACGCTAGGCTACCACTGGCTCAAGCATTTGGTCGTATCTTGAGCGATATGCCCACGCCGCCTGTTATGCCCGATCTGCTAATCGCCGTACCCTTATCTCTTGAACGACTCGCTGAGCGCGGTTTCAATCAATCCCTAGAAATCGCACGCACGCTTGCAGTTCGCTGGAAACGACCTGTTTCAGGCACAGCCTGCATCAGAGTGAAGCATAATCAAGCACAAGCCAGCCTGCCGTTGCATCAAAGGCGGGTTAACATGCGCAATGCCTATGCTGTGCAAAACAGTCAGCTCATCGCCAATAAGCGGATCGGTGTTGTTGATGATGTGATGACTACCGGTCATACACTTAGTGAACTGGCGCATTGCCTAAAACGTCATGGTGCTGCTCATGTCACCAATTTTGTCGTCGCTCGAACACCCATGCGGTGAATTTATCATCGGAGAATATTGTGTTTCATGTTGTATTAGTTGAGCCTGAAATTCCTCCGAACACTGGCAACATCATTCGACTGTGTGCCAATACTGGAACGACGCTTCATTTGATTGAACCTCTGGGCTTTCCTCTGGATGACGCAAAAATGCGCAGGGCTGGCTTGGATTATCATGAGTACGCGCATATGCAGGTACATGCAAACTGGTCTGACTTTATCGCTACTGCTCAACCTGATCCGTTGCGAATTTTTATTTTAAGCACGCACGGCTCGGCCATTTTTTCTTCCGTGCGATTTGCACCGGGTGACGTCTTAGTTTTTGGCTCAGAAACACGCGGACTCGCTGCAGAATTACGCGACTCCTTCCCAACTAATCAACGTATACGATTACCTATGAGGCCAGACAATCGCAGCCTCAATCTCTCGAACGCCGTGGCAATCACTGTCTACGAAGCCTGGCGCCAACATGGCTTTGCCGGTGGTGAATGAACTAAGCCTATTTGTTTGGACTAACCGTCTTATAATTTTGTTTTATTACCAAGCCCGATAGGATTTCATCATGGTCAAACAACTCGCTTTTAGTTTTTTTTCTCTGCTCATGATGGTTAATGTGCATGCGCATGCCGTCAAGGCAGGCAGCCTTGTGATTGAGCATGCACACGCTCGCGCTACCGTAGGCAGCATGCCCAACAGCGCAGCTTTTTTGCAGGTGTCAAACAAAGGTAAATCCGATGATGCTCTGATGTCAGCGAGCACAACGATAGCTGATCGCGTAGAACTACACACCATGTCCATGGAAGGCGATGTGATGAAGATGCGCACTGTGGATAACGTAGAGCTCAAAGCAGAAACCAGCTTCACCATGAAGCCAGGACAAGGCCCTCATATCATGCTCTTCGGCTTGAAAAAACCGCTAAAAGTTGGAGAAAAATTCCCGATGACGCTGAATTTTCGTAAAGCAGGCGCAGTCAATATTTCAGTCGAAGTTATGGATTTCGCCGCGCATGGCAACCATGGATCTGGCAATGCTCATGAAGAACACAAACACTGACTAATTTAGCTCGCAGTGCTGGTCTGCGGTACTAGCCTGGCGTTAGCTTCTTTGCGATAACGATTTAAATCTTGAACCGTTTCAAATGAACGCTCAAAAAGCAGGGACAGATTGTGCAAAATTCTGTCCACCACTTTCTTTTCCCACTCGCCATCAAACTGTATTTGTTTATCAAGCCAGCGCTCTAGCCAATCAGGATCAGGTAACCGGCTTTGAACTGTATCGTTAGGATACATCGCCTGATTGACATGCAGATTTGTTGGATGCAAGGGCTTCTCGGTACGGCGAGCTGATGCCATCAATACGCCGATTTTTGCGAATGCTGAACGTGCTGTGTCACCCATCTCGCCGAGTGCTTTTTTCATGTAGCGTAAATACGCACCGCCATGACGCGCTTCGTCTTGGCTAATAATTTTATAAATCTGTTTGATAACAGGTTCTGAGTGCCATTCTGCCGCACAGCGATACCAGTGATTTAATCGTATCTCACCGCAAAAATGCATCATCAGTGTTTCTAGTGGCGGTGCCGGATCAAATTCAAAACGTACGTTATCCAACTCTGCTTCAGTTGGCACCAACTCTGGACGAAAACGTCGCAAGTATTCCATCAACACCAAAGAATGTTTTTGTTCTTCGAAAAACCAAACCGACATGAACGCAGAGAAATCGCTGTCATGACGGTTATCGCGCAAAAACATTTCTGTCGCAGGTAATGCTGACCATTCCGTGATGGCGTTCATCTGTATGGTCTGCGCTTGCTCGTCGGATAAGAGTTTGGGGTCGAAGTCATCCCAAGGAATGTCCTTTTCCATGTTCCAGCGGACTTGCTCTAGCGATCGAAAGAGTTCGGGATACAGCATGAATAGTGACCAGTTATAGTGAATGTAAGAATTTTACCAACAAAAAGTGACCGTTCGATTTTCTGTGTTTCAATTAAATACTGCCTTACGCTAGAAGGAAGTACTAACTATACTATCCAGTACTCTTTTATTAAGTACTCTTAACCATCGTTGGCTGACAGCTATAGAGTATCAAAATTACTCAAAATGTGTTTTGCGTGCGATTTCACACGTGTCAGCTCATCAGTATCCATTTTTTGTAAATTTTTAGTCATTAACGCGGTGCGAGGATTCGATGACAGTGACGCTTCGTGCTTATCAATAAAATTCCAGTAAAGCGTATTAAAAGGACAGGCCTTCTCACCAGAACGCTTGGTCGCATCGTAATGGCATTGGCCACAGTAGTTACTCTGGCGACCTATGTAAGCACCACTAGCCACGTAGGGTTTGCTGGTAAACCGGCTGCCACAGGCATGCAAAGCCATACCCGATGTGTTGGGTAATTCTACCCATTCAATGGCATCAACGTAGATTGCCAGAAACCAGTCGCCGACCTGCTGTGGCGATAGCTGCGCGAGGGTAGCAAAATTTCCTAAGACCATCAGCCTCTGTATGTGATGGGCATAACCCCATTCCAGGGTTTGTTGCAAGCTGTCACGCATGCAAGCCATACGCGTCTCACCCGTCCAAAACCATTCGGGTAAATCACCCTTACTTTGGTAATGATTTGCCTCTTTTAATGCGGGCATATCTGTCCAGTACACACCACGGATAAATTCTCGCCATCCCAATACCTGCCGAATAAACCCCTCAGCGCTGGCTAAGCTCACTTGACCATCGCGATAGGCTGTCTCAACAG
>CAYUDI010000131.1:5187-7329 GCA_964443585.1 uncultured Bifidobacterium sp. | reverse complement strand
TCCATCGGCTATAATCGCCGCACTTATTGATGATGTGAATGCGCCCCATCCCATGTTAAAAAAATTTCTCACACTTGCCATGATGGCGCTGATCCTTTTGTCATCTGGCTGCGGCTCGTTGGGAGAGAAGGCAGATGAAACCAAAGGATGGTCGGCTGATAAATTATACGCTGAGGCTAAAGACGAACTCAAAAGCGGTAACTATGAACGAGCCATCAAGTATTTAGAGAAACTCGAGTCTCGCTATCCTTTTGGAAAATATGCGCAGCAAGCACAAATGGAAATCGCGTATGCCTATTATCGTCAAAATGATCAGGCGCAATGTCTGGCTGCTGTCGATCGTTTCATTCGTTTGCATCCTAACCATCCGAATGTTGATTACATGTATTACCTCCGAGGCCTGGCAAATTTCAACGACAAAAAAGGCTTGTTTGATTTCATCAGCAGCCAAGACCCAACCGAACGCGATCCTAAAGCAGCACGTCAAGCCTTCGATGCATTTAAACAGTTAGCCGATCGTTTTCCCGAAAGCAAATACGCTGACGATGCGCGCGACCGACTACGTTATTTAGTAGAAGCCATGGCACAGTATGAAGTTCATGTCGCTGATTACTATTTGCGCCGCTCAGCGTTTGTTGCCGCTATTAATCGCGCACAAACTGTCATCCGCGAGTATCCAGCCTCACCATCGGTGCGCAACGCCTTACGCATACAAATTCGCGCCTATGATGCTTTAGGTATGACAGAACTACGTGATGATGCAGAGCGTGTATTCCAGCTCAACTACAAAGTAAATTCTGCAGCACAAATCAATCAGGAAACTGACAAATCTTGGTGGAAGTTCTGGAATAAATAAGCTTACTGCTATTACGCTCCTGCAAGCCTGCGCCTGAACATCCAGCTCGTTGCGCTGGAGCTCGCAGGCACATACTCATACCCCTCCACATTAAATTGCTGTAATTGCTCAGGCCGGGTAATTTTCTTTTCTATGGCATAGCGCGCCATTAAGCCACGCGCGCGCTTAGCATAAAACGAAATGACTTTGTAATCCCCACCTTTCCAGTCTTCAAATGTCGGCGTAATCACAGGTACTGCCAAATTTTTTGGCCTGACTGATTTGAAGTACTCCTCCGAGGCTAAATTAATGAGTGCGGAAGATTTATTGTTCTTTAATGCGCTATTCAACGCGGTGGTGACATCATCACCCCAAAACGTATACAAATCCTTGCCATGTTTATTCTGCAAGCGCGTACCCATCTCCAGCCGATATGGCTGCATTAAATCCAGTGGCCTCAGCACACCGTATAAACCAGAAAGTATGCGCAGATGGTCTTGCGCCCAGGTCAGTTGTTTTTCTGTGAGGGTGCGTGCATCCAGACCTTCATATACATCACCATTAAAAGCCAACACGGCCTGACGAGAGTTTTTGAACGTGAATTTTTTTGACCAATCTGCATACCGACCCGCATTCAAGTGCGCTAATTGATCAGAGATTTTCATGAGGCTACCTAAACTATCTGGCGACATGTCGCGCAAGGTAGAAATTAGTTCAGCCGAACGCGGTATAAAATCCGGCAAGCTGTGTGCTTGGGTAGTTAAAGGCGATTCATAATCCAGCGTTTTTGCCGGTGAGAGTACCATCAGCATGATTGTATTTCCTTATCTAGTAAACTTTACGCATGATACCCAAAGCCGCACCGATAGCATTGCAGCGCGTAGTCTTGGACACCAACGTCTGTTTGGATTTATTCCTGTTCCAGGACCCACGCTGGCAAGTACTGCACGATGCGCTTAAACACGGCAACATCGAAGCCGTGACCAGTGTTAGCTGTCGCATGGAATTCATCCTGGTACTGGGCTATACAAAGTTGCAGCTGAGCGTCGAATCTCAGACAGCATTGCTAAAAGAATTTGACCGCCTCATCAAACTCGTTGATAGTCCTGCCGAATTCACCTCGGCCACCCTGCTCCCTCGATGCAAAGATGGCGATGATCAAAAATTTCTCGAACTTGCATACGTCAGCGGTGCCGACACACTCATTACCAAAGACAAAGCATTATTAAAACTGGCCCGCAAAACCATACGTTCGGAGTTGTTTAGGATATTTACGCCCGAAGCTTGGCTTGCTTCATATGCCCCTT
>CAYUDI010000131.1:0-5087 GCA_964443585.1 uncultured Bifidobacterium sp. | reverse complement strand
TCGGAGTTGTTTAGGATATTTACGCCCGAAGCTTGGCTTGCTTCATATGCCCCTTTAGAAGCACTGGTTAAACAAAAACCAGATAATTCTCGCGTAAAAGACCGAGGCTAAGCTCTTGATTTGCATGACCACGCGTCGCACAGCTACACTGGCTCGCTAAAAAATACGCACTAAATTAGCATCTCCCTGATTGAGCACTGGTTAAACAAAAACCAGATAATCCTCGCGTAAAAGACCGAGGCTAGGCTCTTGATTTACATGACCACGCGTCGCACAGCTACGCTGGCTCGCTATAAAATACGCACTGAATTAGCATCTCCCTAAGCCAGACTTAAGCAAATAAAAACGACATCCACTCCATAGAAATGATGTCGTTTTTTTATCGCTTAGAGCGCTTGTGAAAATTACATTTTGCTCTTAATGCGCTCGGCTAATTCAGCGGCATTGGCTTTGCGATCGTCTGTTACTTTTTTTACCGTAGGACGCTCGCCAACTAATTTCATGTAGTCGCGCACCGGAAACGCAACCAACATATCTTCGCCATACATGGCCTTCGTAGCCATACTAATTAATGGCAAATGCACCGCAGCGGCGCAATCGGCCATCGTAAATTCATTACCTGCTATGTAAGGTGCAAAATTCGCTATCTGACCAAATGCAGTGATGTTTCGTTTTAATTGTTTTTGTACACGCGTTTTTACGTCATCAGCGACTTTCCCTCCGAAAAACGCCTCTAAATACACCTCACGAACCACCAATTCAAGATGTAATTCTATGAATTGAATCAATTGACGAATACGTGCAGCTTCAAACGGATCGGATGGCAGCAAAGGCTTTTGCGGATAGGCTGATTCCACATAATCGAGCATCACTTGTGATTCAAAGAGTGCCTTGCCATCGATTTCAAAAAAAGGCACTTTACCCAGTGGAGATTTTGCTAACAACTCGGGTGAGCGATCTGCCCAAACCTGCTTTTCTACGAAAGGCACCTCTTTTTCGAGCAAGGCCAACTTGACTTTGTTGTAGTAATTACTAGCCGAGAAACCGCATAAAGTTAGCATTCTGTCTCCTTACATGCTTGTGTTGAAGCACCTGAGTAAACCCAGCCATATGGGTGGCAACAGGTACAATGTTTGTTGTGAAGTCTAACACCACTCAACCAACCTAACCGGCCCCAAAAACTGGCCTCTACCCCACCCAAACACTTCATGTCCGCTGAATTACTAGCCACTCGTCGTGAGTCCACGCTGATTCTGACGCTATCAAACCCCGGCGCTCGCAATGCCTTGCACCCTGATATGTACGCGGCGGGCATAGAAGCGCTGGCTACCGCTGAGCGCGATCCGGATATACGCGTTGTAGTGCTCACTGGTGCGGGAGATACTTTTTGTGCGGGTGGGAACCTGAATCGCTTGCTTGAGAACCGCAACAAAGACCGCTCTGTGGCCGCCGATTCGGTGGGTCAATTGCATTCCTGGATAGAAGCCCTGCGCGATTGTCCTAAACCCGTGATTGCTGCGGTCGAGGGCCCTGCTGCGGGCGCTGGTTTCTCTCTCGTTCTGGCGTGCGATTTGATCGTGGCGGCACATTCTGCGCAATTTATCGCCGCGTACGTAAAAGTTGGTCTTTCACCTGATGGCGGAATGAGTTGGTCGTTATCGAAATCATTACCACCACAATTAGTTACTGAAATTCTCATGGAAGGTAAACCCATCACCTCATCGCGCCTGCATCAGCTCGGCATCATTAACCGCGTGGTCAATGATGGGCAAGCATTGAATGCTGCGCTTGACTGGAGTGACGAGCTAGCACGACTATCACCGAATTCAATAAGCTCTATTAAATCGCTGGTTAAAGATGCTAGCAATGTCACCTTGTCTGAGCAGCTCAAAGCTGAACAACATGCTTTCGTCGACTGCCTGCATCATCGCGATGCACTCGAAGGCATGACTGCATTCCTGGAAAAAAGAAAGCCGAATTACTCATGAGTTTTACTAAACGACGTCGCGTTTTTTTAATGCGCCATGGCAGCGTGACCTATTTTGACACCAACGGTAAACCATTTTTACCTGAAACTGTTCCACTTAATGAACAAGGTCGTGAACAAGCCACTGCAGCGGGTCATGTGTTTGCAAAAGCGGGCATACATTTTGATAAGGTGATTGTTTCGGGTTTACCTCGCACCTTGGAAACAGCCACGCGTGTGCTGTCTGGCACCGGCCAAGAAATCGCCTTCGAAGAATGGCCTGAATTAGTTGAAATTCGTGGCGGTAAACTCTCTGCTATTCCAGATGAACAGCTGCGCGAAGCATTTACTGGTGCGTTTGAAGGTGTAGCCTCAGAAGACCAGCAGTTTTTAGGTGGCGAAAGCATAGGCGAACTCATGGATCGCGTGCATCCACAAGTTGATAAATTACGTTCTGATCCTGATTGGGACACGGTGCTGATGGTGCTTCATGGTGGTGTGAACCGCGCCATTCTCTCGTATGCGTTAACTGGACAACGACTATTCATGGGCAATCTGGCGCAAACCGCGGGCTGCATCAACGCTTTGGATGTAGGTCAATCACGTATGGATTGGGTAGTGCGACTGATGAATTATTCGCCCCCCTCCGAGCTGCAACATGAATCGCGTGGCACCACCATGGAGGCCTTGTTTGAACAGTACAAAAAAGTGCGTGGCTTGTAAGCTAGCTCCAGTAAACTAAAACAATACTAAAAGTAGCGAGGGATAGAAGTAATGTACGAAGAATTCATGGGCACTAAGCCCGTTGCCGAACGATTAAAAGTTGACCTCGATGCCCTGTCGGCTTACATGAAGCAGCATGTCGAAAATTTTAGTGGCGATCTGAGCATAGAACAATTTAAGGGTGGTCAGTCCAACCCCACGTTCAGGCTTACCTCTGGCAGTCATCGCTACGTGCTGCGCACTAAGCCCGCACCTGCGGCCAAGCTACTGCCCTCAGCTCATGCTATTGAGCGCGAATTCCGTGTCATGGATGCGTTATCCAAAGCGGGTTTTCCAGCGCCCAAACAGTACACCTTGTGTGAAGATGAATCTGTTATTGGTCGTGCCTTCTACATCATGGAATGTGTTGATGGACGCGTGCTCTGGGATCAATCATTGCCTGGCATGAGTAATGATCAGCGTGCCGCTCATTACGATGAAATGAATCGCGTTATTTCGCAATTGCACAGCCTGGATTACAAGGCCGTGGGTCTGGAAAGTTTTGGTAAACCTGGTAATTATTTTGGTCGCCAGATTGATCGCTGGATACGTCAGTACAAAGCTGCTGAAACCGAGCATATTCCTGAAATGGAGCATTTGATCGAATGGCTGCCTAAGAATATTCCAGCCGGCGAGATCACCACTATCGTGCATGGTGACTATCGTTTGGATAATATGATTTTTCATCCAACCGAGCCGCGCATACTCGCAGTGCTCGATTGGGAACTCTCTACCCTGGGCCATCCACTGGCAGATTTTTCATATCACTGCATGAGCTGGCATGTAGAGCCTGATTTATTCCGCGGTATTGGTGGATTGGATTTAAAGTCGCTGGGCATACCGAGCAGAGATGACTACATCGCTCGCTACAGCGAACGCACTGGAATTAGTATCAATAAAGATGATTTCCGTTTTTACCTGGCCTACAACATGTTCCGTATGGCCGGTATTTTGCAAGGGATCATGAAACGCTATCAAGATGGCACGGCCAGCAGTGAGCAAGCGCTAAAAAGTGGCCAGGCCGCCAAACCTATGGCCATCATGGGTTGGCAGTACGCATCCGGACAAAAATCCCTGTAATCATTCATAATTCACCCACAATAAAAAGCGAGGACACCCTATGGATTTCGAATACTCACCGCGCTGCATGGAGCTGCGCGAAAAATTGAATCATTTTATGGATGAATTTATTTATCCTAATGAGCGTTCCTACAAAGATGAGGTGGATCGTAACGGCCGCGAAAAAAATAATCGCTGGATCCCAACCAAGATCATTGAAGATTTAAAACCCATCGCCCGCTCACGCGGTTTGTGGAATTTGTTTCTGCCTAAATCAGACCGTGCGCCTGAAGGCTTATCGAATCTCGACTACGCACCATTATGCGAAATCATGGGTCGCATTCCATGGGCACCGGAAGTGTTTAACTGCTCTGCCCCTGACACCGGCAACATGGAAACCATAGAGCGTTATGGTTCCGAAGAACATAAAAAACAATGGCTAGAGCCCTTGCTGCGTGGTGAGATGCGCTCTGCATTCGCCATGACAGAACCGGATGTCGCTTCCTCAGACGCTACCAACATTAGTACCAGCATAGAACGCGTGGGTAATGAATACGTGATCAATGGCACGAAATGGTGGACATCAGGTGCAGGCGATCCTCGCTGCAAAATCTACATCCTGATGGGTAAGACTGATGGCGATGCACCACGTCACTCACAGCAATCCATGATCTTGGTACCTGCCGATACTAAAGGTGTCACTGTTGTTCGTCCGTTGTCTGTGTTTGGCTACGATGATGCGCCACACGGCCATTGCGAAGTTAAATTTGAAAACGTACGTGTACCTGCTTCCAATATGCTGCTGGGTGAAGGTCGCGGCTTTGAAATTGCACAAGGTCGTCTTGGACCGGGTCGTATTCACCACTGCATGCGCGCTATCGGCACCGCTGAACGCGCACTCGAACTCATGTGCAAACGCATCGATTCACGTGTTGCTTTTGGTAAAAAAGTATCTGAGCAAGGCGTATGGCGCGAGCGTATCGCTGAGTCACGCATCATGATCGATAGCGCTCGCCTGTTGGTACTCAAAGCAGCCTACATGATGGATACCGTAGGTAACAAAGGTGCGAAGAGCGAAATCGCCATGATCAAAGTACTCGCACCAGTGATGGCACAACAAATCATCGACTGGTCGATACAAGCCCACGGCGGTGGCGGTGTATCTGATGACTTTGCTGTGGCTCAGTTGTGGGCTCATAACCGTACCCTGCGTATTGCAGATGGTCCGGATGAAGTACACCGTAATGCTATTGCTAAGCTCGAACTTGCACGCTATATGAGCTTACCGGGTGAAGAGTTG
>CAYUDI010000130.1:0-7337 GCA_964443585.1 uncultured Bifidobacterium sp. | reverse complement strand
TATCACCACCGGTTGTATAGGCGTGATGGATTCCAGCACATGCCAGCGCTGAAGATTAACGGACGATGTCCATTGCGCGATACGTTCATTTAATAACGCACGACGCTCAGTGCCTTCTTGGCTGGCTATGATATCCAGACTCGTTAGCAATGCATGAGCCAAGGCAGGCGGCGATGCAGTGGAATAAATATACGGGCGAGCTCGCTGTATCAGCCACTCGATGATGGTTTCGTGTGCCGCAATAAATGCACCGGCAATACCAGCGGCTTTACTCAGCGTACCCACCAAAATTAATCGCTCAGAACACAGTGCAAACTGCTCAACTACACCGCGACCATGTTTGCCAATCACTCCAAAACCATGAGCGTCATCAACGATTAGCCACGCATCATGTAGTTCACACAGACGCATAATCTCGTTTAGCGGAGCTATATCACCGTCCATGCTAAACACACCGTCGGTTACGATCAATTTACGCGCTGCTGTACTAGCAGACAACATCGTACTTAATGATGCAACATCCCTGTGCGGATAGATAGTTATTTTCGCGCGTGACAAACGCGCTGCATCAATGAGCGAAGCATGATTAAGCGCTTCAGAAAAAATGTCCGTCGAACTATCTGCAAGCGCCGTAATCACTGCCAGGTTGGCCATATAACCGCTGGCTAAATACAACGCACGGCCCGAGATAAGATTCGGCTCGAAAAATTCTGCCAGAGCCACCTCAAGCTTTTCGTGTGCTTTGGAATGCCCACTAATAAGGTGGGATGCACCGCTACCCGCGCCGTATAACGCTACGCCTGCTTTCACCGCTTCCATGACACGCGGATCGGACGCCAAACCTAAATAATCATTACTACAAAACGTAATAAGGTCGTGACCCTCTACCCGCATGTGCGGCGCACAGGCCGACTCTGCATTCCATCGTCTACGCCACAATTGCTGCTGTTTCAGGGTGTCTAGCTGAGCTCTTAACATCGTCAGCATGGATGCATCACTTGTCATGGGCACTATCGGTAAGCCAGGTCGGTTTACGTTTTTGTAGAAATGCCTGAACACCTTCGCGCCCCTGTTCCGAACTACGTACGTCAGCAATGCGGCGCACCGTATCAGCAATCAATTCCTGATCTAGGGTCGCACAAGACACATCGCGGATTAAGCGCTTCGCTTCATCGATAGCGTGTGGACTACATGAAAGTAAGGCATGAACTAATCGAGCAACTTCATGATCGAGTTCGGTATCTTCTACCGCTTGGTGAACCAAGCCTATGCGTTTAGCTTCGTGGGCATCAAAGCGTTCTGCTGTCAGAAAATAGCGTCGCGCCTGGCGCCCACCTATGGCACGCAGAACATAGGGTGAGATGGTCGCCGGTATCAAGCCCAACCTGACCTCGGATAAACAAAATCCGGCTGACACACTCGACACCGCCATATCGCATGCAGCAATCAGCCCTATTCCACCAGCATAACAATCACCCTGCACACGCGCCACCACTGGTTTGGTACATGAATAAATCACATGCATCATGTCGGCTAAAGCAGCAGCATCAGCTAAATTTTCTTCATCGGTATGCGATGCCATTTTCTTCATCCAATGAAGATCAGCGCCCGCACAAAACGCACTACCACGTGCTGCCAATACGATGACGCGCACCTGTTGGTCTTGATCTAAGCGATGAAAAGCCAGCGTTAGTTCGGCAATGGTCAGTTCGTTGAATGCATTACGCACATCAGGACGATTCAACCAAACAGTAGCAACATGCGCTTGTTGATCGATTTCAATTGTCTGAAAAGACATATCCGTCTCCATGCATAGGATGTCGTACAGAATAACTACACGGGTCGTCAGTCAGACCTTGACGATTTTGGTTTGAATACGTTTTGAGCATCGTCTAACGGCAGGCGTTGTCGGTGGGGTTCCACTTCCGTTAGAGGCTCGACTTCCTGCATGCTTTGCATACAACGAATAGCGAGCTGTTGGTATTCGACAGTTCCACGATGCTTCCAGGCGATTTCATCATCGGATAGTGTGCGTGCGATTTTTGCTGGCATTCCCATGACCAAACTTTTTGGCGGAACCACCATGCCAGCCTTCACAAACGACATCGCTGCAACAATCGATGATTCACCGATGACTGCATTATCCATTACCACGGAATTCATACCTATTAGTGCATTGCGCCCTATACGTGCACCATGAATAACGGCGCCGTGACCGATATGACCATCGACTTCAATGACCGTATCGCTCCCAGGAAAGCCATGCACCACGCAGGTATCTTGTAGATTGGCACCCTCTTCCATAATCAAGCGCCCAAAATCACCCCGCATACACGCTAGTGGACCCACGTAACAACGTGGGCCTATGATGACGTCACCAATTAATACGGCTGTTGGGTGCACGTAAGCACTAGGATGAACAACTGGCACGACACCTTCAATTGCATACACTTTGGCCAAGCTGTTCTCCTAATCAGCGGCGTGGCTGTATGACGATTTTGCCAGTTACTTTGCGCGAAGCCATATCCATTAATGCCTGAGGTGTTTGTTCCAAGCTGTAGGTTGCTGATACATGAGGACGAATCTTGCCCGAAGCCTGCCATTCAATCAGTTTGTGCATTGCTGCCATGTGGTTTTCAGGTTCGCGACGTACAAAGTCTCCCCAAAATACGCCCAACACTGAGGCACCTTTTAAAAGTGGCAAATTCAATGGGAGTTTAGGTATTTCGCCATTAGCAAAACCAATCACTAAATAGCGGCCACGCCAGGCTATAGAGCGAAATGCGGGCTCAGTATATCCACCACCGACTGGGTCATAAACAACATCCGGGCCTTTGCCGTTGGTAGCTTTTTTGATCGCCTCACGTAAATCTTCCGTGGTGTAGTTGATCAAGACATCGGCGCCATGCAGCTTGCACACAGCGAGCTTTTCATCGGTGGATGCTGCCGCTATGACTTTGGCACCCAACGCTTTGCCAATTTCTATCGCTGCAATACCTACACCACCGGCGGCACCCAGCACCAACATGGTTTCACCGGCTTTTAATTCGGCTCTGTCAGCCACTGCGTGATATGACGTGCCATACGTTAAAGTCAGCGCAGCCGCCGCTTCAAATTCCATTTGTTCAGTCATAGGAAATACCGCATCCTCAGCTACGGCTATCTGCTGCGCAAACGCGCCTTGAGGCACAAACGCAAACACACGATCGCCACGCTTGAATTTAGTAACGCCCTCGCCTAGTGCGCGCACAACACCAGCACACTCATTGCCGGGTGTGAAAGGTAATTCAGGTTTGAACTGGTATTTGTTTTGGATAATCAGTACATCAGGAAAATTAACACCGGCAGCAAAAATATCGATCATCACTTCGCCGGGCTTGGGTACGACGTCTGGCAGCTCTTCGATGATCAGTGTTTCGGGCATGCCCCAGGCTTTGCAAACGACGGCTTTCATGATGTTCCTCTTCTGATTTTTTTGTTGTGATGACTACGGGAGTTGATTGTAAAAATAAGTTTAAAACCAGGTGGTTAATGAAATTTAGGAACGCGCTTTTCTATAAATGCACGCACACCTTCTTTACCATCATCACTCTCACCAGAGGCATACATAGCATCGCGCTCGGCGACTAAGTGCTGAGCGAGTGAATTATGATGTGCGTGGTTGATCAGTGATTTGATCCGTGCTTGCGCCTGCACTGGCCCATCGGCCAGTTGTCGTGCTAATTTTTTTGCTATCTCGGGTAAGTCAGCGTCGGGATGAACAGCGTCGACTAAACCCAGTTGTAAGCACTCATGCGAGGCTATGGGTCGGTTGGTCATGAAAATTTCCATCGCTCGCGACGCACCCGCGCGTCGCGCGACAAACCATGAACCACCCACATCGGGAGTCAGTCCCAGCGCTGAATAGCCTCCGCGTAGCTTAACGGACTCAGCTGCCAGCACCAGATCACCACACAATGCCAACCCTATACCACCACCGCCAACGGCACCGTTAATAGCGCACACCACGGGAAAGGTAAACATCGACAACAGATTCATTGCGCCATGTACAGGCTCAAGCAAAGCACGCAGCGTATCCGTCAATGGGCGCGTAGCATCTGCCATGCTGTGCACATCACCACCTACGCAAAACTGTTTGCCATACGCTGTAATGAGTAAAGTTCGAATACTGCTATCTTCAGCTATCTGTTCAATGGCAGCTGCGAAAGCACTCGCCATGGCCATATCCAATACATTTCCACGTGTAGGATTGTTAAAGGTAAGAACAGCTAAGCCTTGGTCTATCTCTAAGGTAACGGGTGAGGACATGAGCAGCGCTCCGAAAGGAATGGCACGAACCTGATGAGTTGTCAGGCTGGGAATAATGCTAAAGACGCCATTTTAACAAAGCGGAAAACTCACGCTGATCTCCAGACCATTGGGCTGAGTACGTTGCATCCGCAGATGTCCACGATTCGCCAATACCCGTTCTTTTATGCCAATTAAACCCAAACCCTGTGAAGGCTTATCCGGTAAGTTAGATGTGGGTAAACCCCTGCCATTATCAGCAATCCGCAGCACTAACGTTTGTGCAGACTTATCGACACGCACATCAATATCGACATGGGTTGCGTCCGCATGTCGCAATACATTGGTCAACGCCTCTTGTATGATTCTGTACGCCGCTACCGACAATCTCTGCGGTAATTCTGCACCATATAATTCCACTTTCATTTGATAACTGAGTTCAGTATCGCCGCGTGACTGACGTTGACGTATCAGTTCACGCAAGGCCTGCTCAAGCGCAATATGGTGCTGCTCATCGCCCTGTAAACCATAGGGTCTTAGCTGTACCAACAAGCTTTTCAATTGCGACAAAATACGGCTGCTGTTGTCATACATGGCACGCGCACAATCTTGCAGTGCTGGCTGACCACCTGTCTGTTTTAAAAGATAGGACGCATCTACCTGTATCGCCGTTAGCAATTGTCCAAATTCATCGTGCAAATCATGCGCCAGCTGACGCCGTTCTTCTTCTTGCACATCCTGTAAACGATGCAACAAATCGCGCTGTTTGGATAGCTGCTCAGTCAGTGCCGCAGATAAATGATTGAGTGCATTCGTAATTTGATTGAGTTCGCGAGTTGCACACGCTGGAATAGGATGGTCGTAATCGCCGTCTTCTATACGCGTAATACCAGTGAGAATTTCTTTTAGTGGCGATAAAGCATGCCGCACACTGTAAGCCAACGCCAAAACTAACACCAGCACCAAGATACTAAACAGCGCTAACTGCAGCCAGACACTATTAATTGCCTCAGATATTTCAGGCTGTGGATTAGGTTCCAGCACCAGGGTTACCAAGCTGCCCCCAGGTCGCCGCACGGATAATGAATACTCTGACAAACCGACATCACCTGCCATAAAACGATTAAGCCAAGGTAATGTGCTACCCGGCTCAACAGCCGCCCTCTGAGTTAGGCGCTTGCCCTGATCATCGAGCAAGGTAACGTGAAAATGTCTAAATGTCTCACTGCGATTAAGTTGATCTATGCGAGAGGCATGGTGCTCTAGAGATTCCCCTTCCTGCAATTCAGCAAGAACTGTCATCAATTGACCTATACGCTGACTACCCTGCATTTCATCAGCAATATCCTGTCGGACAGAAAAAAGAGTAAGCACACATGCCAGTATGAGCATCACTAGACCTGCCAAGCCGAGTCTGAGCAAAAGTCGTGTGACTAACTGCATGATTGCTCCAATATCGATGAGTGAGTCATGCGTAAACTGGTAACTATTTACGTACTAAAAAAAAGAATTATAAGGGTGCGAGATGGTATTACTCTGAGAATTACGCGTACACGAAATGAAAAAAATTCGGTACTTGCTTGCGGTTGGCGGAACACGCGACCTGCGTTGGGACCCCATTAATTATCAGAAAAACGTACCAGTCGAATACTGGAACGCTGACAATCCTCTGCAAATTTAGGACTCACCAGATAATGAAACTCGGCAGCACGTGCCCCACCTATAGGATCAGAGTAGTCTTTAGAGGGCCGGCCTGGATGACACATTAGCAGGGTGCCATTCGGTGTGAGTTGCAGCCAGTGGCGCATACGTCTGTCAAAGTTGGCACTTGCGCTCAGCCCATATACCCCGGCGAAGTGTTCTGTTGTCTTTAAACCGTGCTGCTCAACGAAACTTGAAAATCCACGACTGGCAAAGCGCACTATAAATGACTTGATGTGACTGCCACCATCATCGATTAATCGATCTGGAGTGCGTACCCAGGGACGCTCATCCGTCTTATTCCAACGCAAACTAATTGCGTCCATCATGGCCTGACGAATCACGGGAAAAGCATGAACATGCTGATGGCCGTCAATAAAATCAGGCAAGCGCCTGAAATGCTGGGTAAAAAGATCGATTTGTCGCAGAAAACGGTCTTTAATTTTGTTGCCTGTAAATCGACCTGATTGGGTAGCGATTAGCCAATGAATGAGTGGACGATTACCACTGGTATCAGGGAAGGCGTGGGTAAGATTAAGGTGGACGCCCACGTCTGCGCGATCCTGCAAATCACGGAGTCGCTGTGCTCCCTCGGGCCAAAAAGGCCCCTCACTCAGCACTGAAGTTGCTGTGAGTCGACGGCATGCAATCAAGTCCAGTATGCCGTCGGAAATATCTTTCGATTGTCCAAAATCATCTGCACACAACGTAAGTTTACGCTGCCTATCTATCATGCGTTCTCTCCAGAAGCAAATGCCCAATAGCGCGCCAGTACAAATGTCAGTGCAGCTACAGCCACCAACACCATGGCTAGCGCAATTCGAAAATCCAATAGTGTGTACCGTAGCAGCGCCCAGTACAAGAGTTCATTGACAGCAAAGCTCATCAAAGCAACCAAAAAAAATCGGCCACGCGAGTGCGACACCACAGTATCTTGATTACGAAAAGTAAAATGTCGATGACCAGCATGACTGACTTGAAAAGCCAGCAAAAAAGCAATGATGTTTGCGATTAATGGTGTCAGACCAAGAGGAACCAAAACCAAGGCAACACTACCCAGATGAACCAGCATGGCGGAAACGCCCACCACACCAAACCAAAAAAGCTGACGCGTCATTGCTTATCGCTGGGCTTCGTAGGCAGCTGGCGACTGCGAACGATGCGGCTAACAAAGTATGCCGGGCGTTGCTTGACCTCGGTAAAAATCCGGCCTATGTACTCGCCTAATATTCCTATAGACAATAGTTGAACACCGCCAAGAAAAGTAATAGCAACGACTAGTGTGGGCCAACCACTAGCATCGTTTCCATACAACAGAGTCTCGATAACCACGAAGACGGCATAAGCGA
>CAYUDI010000129.1:0-7338 GCA_964443585.1 uncultured Bifidobacterium sp. | reverse complement strand
CGGCGCGCTTCAAATAATTGTGTTTGCGTGTTGATGTATTGCTTAACGACGGGATCGTTGGCTGCAACGAGCACATCAGGATGGAATTCAATTTGCGAACGCGCGGTAACTTCTGCTTGCAAGCGACTTTCTGCTGCACGCTGAGCCATATAGTTTTGGCGTATGGATTCAAAGTTAGCGCGCGTGTTGCCTTCGTTAAGCTCGACTAATAAATCACCTGCTTTAACTTGCTGCCCTTCTTGCACGACGACTTTTTCTACGATGCCGCCATTTAAATGCTGAATCGTTTTGCGTTTGGTTTCGATGGATACAGTCGCCGAGATAGGCACCCCTTCATCGAGCGGCGCATAAGCGGCCCATATAAAAAACGCACTTAAGCCAACGACAAGAGTCCAAAACCCTAGCCGAATGATTGATCGTGTGTCGGCTTGCAAGGCAGCGCTAAAAGCGGCGCTGTCATCATCAATACTCGTGCTATGGACTGCACTAGGCCGCTGTATAAGCTGGCTTGTAGTTGATTGGTGAACGATGGGCTGATTCATGGTGATCTAGCTCGCCGTTGATGAAGTAATTTCAAATTTTCCGAAGGCTTTAACGCGACCCTCTTCGAGTACCAGAACGCGATCAGCTAATTGCAGCAGGCTACGCTGATGCAGCACCATAAAAACCGTTTTTCCCATAGCTTTTAATTCACACAAACTTTTAGCGAGCGCCGCTTCACCGGCATCATCCAAATTAGCGTTGGGCTCATCCAGCATAATGAGATCGGGTGATCGGTAAAAAGCACGCGCCAATGCCAAGCGCTGCCGTTGACCGGCTGATAGCAATTGTCCAGCCACACCAATTGAGGTGTCATACCCATTTGGTAGTCGCAAGATCATTTGGTGTATGTCGGCGCGGAGTGCGGCTTCAACAATGGCTTGCGAATCAAAGGCCTGATCGGTATTGGTAAACCTGCAAATATTTTCTGCAACGGTGCCATTAAATAATTCAGCATCTTGTGGCAGGTAACCTATGCGGGCACCAAGTTCATGTCGCGACCAGTGTTCAATAGCTACGCCATCCAGTTTTACGCACCCTGTCGTTACTGGCCATATGCCCAGTAAGCAGCGCAAGAGCGTAGATTTGCCCGCACCTGATGGGCCGATGATGGCGACGATTTCACCGCTGGTAAATGCTATATCGATTTCATGCAGTAATCGTTTGCTGATGTCATGCTTTGAAGTAAGCTCTATCACGCCTGCTTCAACGCGCGGTTTGTATGCGCTGAGTTGATGCAGGGTTATCTGCCCTTTCATCTCATCAGAAATATGTGTCGCTTTAACGGGTGCATGAGTATTCAGTAAGTCGGTTACGTCATTTAGGGCATGTCGTGCGTGCGCGAATTCTTTCCAGGTCTTGACTAATGTGGCTATCGGGCGAAGCGCATTTCCCATTAAGAGATTGGATGCCACCATGGCGCCTATGCTCAACTCGCCATGAATTACTAACCATGCACCCACCGATAAAATTAATGATTGTTGTGTGTACTGTGTAAATTTAGCGACCGCTGCCATGGTGCTTTGCCTGTGCTGTGCGTCTTGCTGCACATGCACCCATTGTTGGTAGCGATGACCCCACTGCTTGCGCAATGAGTGCACCATGCCCATGGCTTCAACCGTATCGGCATTGCGCAGTTTGCTGCCTAACCACAAGTGATTATCTGATTCGCGGCGCACTGCTTCATCTGTGATGGCTGTGCTGATGCGATGCGTTAACCACGCCTGTCCCGCTAGAAACACTGTGAATGCTGTTGCAAACCACCCTAACACCGGGTGCATTAAAAACAGTACGGCTAAATAGATGACTGACCATGGCATATCGAACAAAGTGATAATGCCACTGCCGGTAACAAATTGTCTGAATCGCGTTAGCTCGTTAAATACTTGCAAACCATCGCGTGAGGATTGCGCAGTGTTTGCATCAAAACTGGCGGCGAATACACGACGATTCATTAACTCATCGAAGCGCATACCAGAACGCACCAATAAGCGTGAGCGTATGAATTCAGCAAACGCCATAACGAATAAAAACAACACCAAAATACTCGTTACTGCAATCAGCGTGAATTCATTTTGACTTTGCATCACTCGATCAAACACCTGCAACATATACAGCGTGGGTGCGAGCGTAAGCACATTGGCGATTAAGCTAAATACGGCCACCCAAAGAATTTCTGTTTTAAATGCACTTAGCATATGCATACGTGATGCATACCTGCTGGAAGACGATTTGCTGTGACCAGCACTCTCATTAGTAACCGCTGCCCAGGCTGGATCTGCCGTTTGACGTAGCTGACTCATGCGGCACCTACCAATTCGGGGCTTAACTTTCTGCCGTGGTTGTTTGCTGTGTGCTCAGCATCATTGACTATGTGTTGCTGATCTGGCGTGATACTTCGTGGTGCTTCGAGTCGGCCTAGAACTTCATCACGGGTGCCATACAAGCGCGCTATACCGTCGCGCAAAATAAGTATGTGATCTATCGCCGGCAAAATGCTGGTGCGATGCGATATGACTATGGTTGTGCACTGCCGCTCTTTGAGAGCTTGCAAGGTGTTGTTGAGTGCTTGCTCACCCGCTTCATCTAAGCTGGAGTTGGGTTCATCGAGCACTACGAATTGTGGATCGCCATATATGGCACGGGCTAAACCTACGCGCTGTCGTTGACCTCCTGATAAAAACGCACCGTCGTCACCTATGCGGGTATGCATGCCGTTGGGCAGGCTGTTCACAAAATCAGTGAGGCCGCATAAATCTATGGCAGTTTGTATTTTTTCTTTATTGAGTTCGCTAGCAGGCGCTTCAAAGCGCGCAATGTTTTCTGCGAGGGTGCCATCAAATAATTCCACGTTTTGTGGCAAGTAACCTATATGTGGGCCTAGCTCGCGTTTATCCCATGCGTGTACATCAGCCCCATCGAGTCTTACCTTGCCCGCTGCTGCAGGCCACGCACCTACTAATGTGCGTGCAAGCGTTGTTTTGCCGGCGGCTGACGGCCCGGCAATTAATAAGGTTTCGCCCGGTAGCGCAGCAAAGCTGACGTTTTTTATAAGCAGCGTTTCGCTATTCGGTGCTTGTACGTGCAGGCCCTCAACGGTGAGTACGCCTTCGGGTTTGGGTAAGGACATGGTGAGCTTCTCTTTATCGTCGCCACCTAAAAATTCATCTAATCGATACCACGCTTGACGCGCATACACCACCTGCCGCCACGATCCTATAACGGTAACTAACGGTGCGAGTACACGACCACCTAACATGGAGGCGACGATCATCATGGCGCCGCCACCCATCAACACGCCTTTAAGTGTGAGCCAGCACGACAAGCCCAGTAGTAGTGAGCCTTGCAGCGTTTGTATAAATTTTGATGTGGCGCTATTTGTGCCGGCCATATCGGATGCTTGCGCTTGCCTGAGTAAAAATACGCGTTGCAAAGCAACCCAACGTTTATAGAGGGCTTCTTTCATACCCATAGCGGAGACAACTTGGGCGTTGCGTAGCACGCCCGATAGATTGGCTTGTGCTTGCATGTGCGCGCGTGTAGCGGCGGCTAATGCAGGTACCGTTTTTTTCTCGGTGCGTATGCCGATGATGGTTTGTACCAGTGCTATAAAAAGTGACGTTACTGCCAACCAGGGATTCATCACGCTGATGGCAACTAAAAATAGTAATGACGATGGACTATCTAACAGAGCGCCTACTGCGGGCGATCCTAAAAACTCTCTTATCTGTCTTACATCGGTAAACGGTTGTGTACCTACTGGTTTTTGTAATCGACTCGCTTGGTAACTTAGATCATGGATGCGATCACGAAGCGCATGATCGATGCGCCAACCAGCGACATGCAATAAACGTGTGCGGACTAGTTCCAACATTTCCATCAGCGCATACAAACCGATTGCGCAGATTAAAAACATCATTAAGGTGGTTTCATTACGACTGGTGACGACGCGGTTGTACACCACCATCATGTAGATGGTGGGTGTAATAGCCAACAGGCTGGTCAGAATACTGATCAGCGCGGCCCATTTGAAATAGCGCGACTGCGCCCTAACTACGTTAGCAAGTAGTGAAGGTGCTGATGCGTCGCTAGGTCGACCCATGCCACTGCTCCGTTACACGTCGAATAAATTTGTTTGATGGCTCGTGAAACAACCGCCCACGGCCCATGTCGAAAGAACGTCGTATTACGGCGTACTTTCGTCTATGCGTCTGCTATAGCAAGTTTGATACCCGCAAGGTCGTCGGGCGGGCGACAGGGGTTGGAGCTGTTGTTGGTGGATTAGGGCCAGCAAAACGTGCTTAAGCACCACCCCATCGATGGCAAACTCATGGCCTGTCAGATTTGGTTATCGCGACCAGATGACAGTATTGCGTTAAGCTTTTTGGACACCTAACCCGGACCCGGTGGTTGGGATGGGCATGCGGCCTGACGCGCTGGTGACTACTTTATTGACGCCTCGGTGCATCACTTTAAAGAAGCTGCTGGTATTGATGTAACCAATGCCCTGCTGGTGCAACGTTTGGGTCGCCCCTCACATATCTTAGGTCGATACAATATTTCGGACAAGGACCGACTCTGGTGGCATCAACCACCTGATGGTGTTGAACCCACACCACCAGAAGAAATCCAAGCAGTACGCACTTTGCATGCTAACCAGCTAATCGCACATCTTGATTCGATTCTGGCAAACTCACGCAATGTTGTGCATAGCGAAATCCTGCAATTGGAATGCAATTTTGATTGAGGGGTTTGTTAAAATGTATTTCTAATAAATTAACTAATCTTCACAAGTAGCGCATCGCATCCATTCGGTCATGCAAAATACGAACTACAGTTATCCCATAGTCTGTTACCCGAAAATAAATCATATGACGCTCATGGCTTATTCGACGATAGCCTGGCCGAATGTGATCGCATGCCGGCGCCGTCATTGGTGAGGCCGACAATTCCTCAAAAGCATTTGTGAGTAGATCGATATACCGCTCGGCCTGATTCATACCCCAGTGCTGGACTGTGTATGTCCAGATAATTTCAAGATCATGTTCTGCTGCAGGCGTTAGGCGATACTCAGCCATGCGTTAGACGCATTCTTTGCTTGAAAGTAGCCGCATCAAACTGCCTGGGCTCACCGCTTGCCTCGCCCACTATTAGTGCTGAGCGTATGACATCGACGTCAGCGCTGCGCTCCTGTTCGCGTCGGATCAAATCCCGGATGTACTCGCTGTCGTTGGTGTAATACCCAGCATCTATTTGCGCCTTAACCCAGTTGTCTTGTTGCTCGGTCAAAGTGATGGTTTTACGGACAGTTCCCATAGTGCAGCTTTCTAAATGATGTATCTCGTTTGAGATTATCATACTATTGGTGTGGTTTAGCCTGAAAATAACGCACACCTGCTCATTCCGTATTTAACCTTTCCGCTAAGAGCTTGCCAACAACACACCACAGGTAATTACTCTGTACGGAATAGCGCTACGCCTAATGACCTGCTGATTGCTAATTTAAATTCTGCCTTCTGACTTTGCGGGACGTTTTTTTCTTGCTGCTCTTTGAACTCTTAGACGATCGCCACAAGACAGCCTCATCGCCTATTGCATTAGGATCAGAAACAGCTAATTGAGCTTGCTCTCGTTCTAACGCCGCTTTAGTAAACACTTCAGAGGGTTTGGATTTGCAATGTACTTGCGGGGTTCCTGTACATGTTATCGCTGGCAGATCAACTGAGATATCTGCTACAACTAAAAATTCTTTATCGATTTTTTGCAACGATTCTTCTGTCAGCATTCCGGCAGCATCATGCAAACGCATGTACGCCAGCAAATAGCCATAACGCGCTTGCGCGAGATCGCGCTGTGTTGAATACAGCTGCTGCTGAGCATTGAGTAAATCTACATTAATGCGTAACCCACCAATAATACTTTTGCGCATGGCAGTAAATGCTTCTTGGGCTGAACTCTCGGCATTAAACAATGCATCGATACGTGCCTGACTGCTCACGAGTAAATTATATTGTCGTCGTACTTCTAGTAGCGCATTGCTGATGCTGTCATCAAGATCGGCTCGTGATTTGCTGAGTAAATCAACGCCCTGTCGTACACTGGCTGATGTAGCACCGCCTGAAAATATGGGTAGGTTGAGTTGTATACCAACGGAATTAATAACAGTTTGCTGGTTGTAGAGCAGCACAGAGTCTGAAACGCTACGACTGTGCGAGGCGACTAATTCCACTCTCGGCAAATGCCCAGCCTGACTTTTTTTGACTTCCTGTTCTGATGAATCAACAAGTAAACGACGAGCTCGCACGATAGGATTTTTTTCTCGTGCGAGATCTTCCCATTCCTGAATGCTCACTGGCTGCAAAGCAAACACAGACATCGTTTTAGGTAAGGTCCGTACGCTATCAATATCTTTGCCGATGATGGCGCGCAGCTTACGCATGGCATTGTCATGCACATCTTTGGCTTCTATAAGTTGTGCTTGAGCGAGCTCGGCTCGCGCGCGGGTTTCGAGTACTTCGGTTTTAGTGCCCTCGCCTTTTTCCATACGCCGGCGATTCACTTCTTGTAGCTCGACTAACGCATCGCGTTGCGCTGTCAATAAGCGTAACTGATCGCCTGCGGCGAGTGTTTCAAGATATGCGCCAACTAATCGCACCAGTAGTTCTTGTGATTTGGCGACAAACACTGCGTCGCTGTAATCGGATTGAATGGCACCTTGTTTATAACGCGCCAACGCATCGAGGCTAAATAAAGGCTGCCTTAGGGTGACGGACAACATTTTGCTGTCGTAGCGTAGCGGGTCGGTGTTGCCGTTGCGCGTGAGTTCGGCTGAATTACTAGAGTAGCCATAACTTAAACCTGCCGAGGGCAACATGGCTGAACGGCCTATATCGCGGGCTTCCTGTCCGGCAGCATTTTCGTGCTGAGCTGAACGGTAAATTGGGTCGTGCATGAGGGCGGCCTTGTAGGCCTCCATTAAGCTCATGGATTGCGCGGAATGGGCATGCAAAAATAGGACGCAAAGCATCAGCACCAGGCTGGCTTTGGCGAAAAAACTAGGGTTGTTATTGCTGGGCATAGGGTCCCGTCGCACGCTGTTGGAAATCTGTACAGCAGGTGCTGTGAGCAAGTAGCGTTCCAGTGGTGAAACCGTCGCATAACCTTACGCGTAATGGGTTGATTTTGCTGGCATTTAACGATTTATTGCGATTTTGATAGCGTCCGAAAGGCCGCGCTTTGCGCATGCCGGATCTGCGTAGAGCGCAAGAAAATCCACCTCAGTACGGTGCTTGCTGGACA
>CAYUDI010000128.1:5552-7391 GCA_964443585.1 uncultured Bifidobacterium sp. | reverse complement strand
CTATTTATATTGTTAAACGAGTAATTTTGAAAACTTTTTACAGCGATCGTTTCGATCTACCGTTACCGGCGGGTCACCGGTTCCCCATGCAGAAATACAGCATGCTGCGCGCCTCAGTGGCGTCAACGCTGCCGCATGTCTCGTTTGAAGAAGCGCCACACACATCGGATGGTGTGCTCGCTCTGGCTCATCACCCCAACTACATTCATAGAGTTAGTACGGGAGCATTGACCGAATTTGAACAAAAGCAGATAGGGTTTCCATGGTCGCCTGACATGGTGGAGCGTTCGCGCCGCTCTACTGGGGCGACGATAGCAGCATGCAGAGCTGCTCTCCAAGACAAGGTTGCAGTCAATCTCGCGGGTGGTACGCACCATGCGCATGCTGATCGTGGTCAGGGTTTTTGTGTGTTTAATGATGCCGCAGTGGCAGCGCGATTAATGCAAGCCGAGCGACGCGTATCGCGCGTGGCTATTATTGATCTGGACGTGCATCAAGGGGATGGCACGGCATCCATACTGGCACAAGATGATTCTGTATTTACCCTGTCCATCCACGGAGAGCGCAATTATCCCTTCACAAAAGCAATCAGTGATTTAGATGTAGCGCTGCCTGATGGCACGGGTGATAAGGAATATCTGGAACAACTTGATTACGCATTTGAACAAATGTTTAACCGTTTTGACCCACAACTACTCATTTTTCTTGCTGGCGCAGATCCGTATGAGGGCGATAGATTAGGCCGCCTGAATGTATCGATGGAGGGCATGGCAGCGCGCGATACGCGGGTTATGCAAGTAGCCAAAGAGCGTGGTCTACCCGTTGCCATTGCGATGGCAGGTGGTTATGGACGCTCTATAGAAGACACGGTGGCGATACATCAGCAAACGATTAGCATCGCTGCGCGGTATTGCCACAGCAAGGAGCCGGTGTGAGTGAATTAAGTAATCCACCGAGGCATACACTTACCAATTTTCTTGTACCACTTTTGTTTGTGTTCATTTGGAGCACAGGTTTCATTGTTGCGAAATTTGGATTGCCTTACGCTCCGCCGTTGACGTTTTTATTATTACGTTACTGTGGTGTTGTCTTGCTTTTGCTCCCGACATTCATGTTTGTACGTACACCATGGCCACATGGCATGGTGCGTCACATTGCGGTTTCTGGAGTGCTGGTGCAAGCGGGTTATTTGTCAGGGGTATGGTCTGCCATTTCGTTAGGTATGCCAGCAGGCTTGGCTGCGCTGATTGTGGGTGTACAGCCTGTGTTAACGGCCTTTGCAGCAAGCTGGGTGGGTGAGATGGTTGGATGGGCTCAATGGTTTGGTTTGATAGTAGGCTTAGCGGGTGTAGCGCTTGTTGTTAACCACAAGCTGACTTCTGTGGGTGTCTCTTTAGCGGGTGTTCTTTTGTGTGTAATGGCTTTGTTAAGTATTACAGCTGGCACGCTCTACCAGAAGCGTTTTTGTCCTAGTTTTGATTTGCGCCTTGGCGCGGTCATACAGTTTTCTGCCGCTGCCTTCATTACGTTTCCATTGGCTTGTTACTTAGAAAATCTGACACCAACATTTCAAGCAGTACAATGGACACCTCAACTGGTTTGGGCCTTAATCTGGGCTGTACTTGCACTCTCAATAGGTGCGATGTTTTTGCTCTATGTCTTGATACGCAAAAACGCAGCTACGCACGTATCTAGTTTGATGTACTTAACGCCAGCAGTTACTTCGGTAATGGCCTGGTTATTGTTTAATGAAACCTTCACGCTGACGGCTGCGTTAGGAATACTATTGGTTGCTTTAGGCGTGGCTTTTGTAGTTAAAAAATAATAATGAAAGAAACA
>CAYUDI010000128.1:0-5542 GCA_964443585.1 uncultured Bifidobacterium sp. | reverse complement strand
ACAGCAAAAACCCGAGACGACTTTCGTCATTTTCTTGCAATGACCACACGCTGGGCTGACAACGATGTATACGGGCATGTTAATAACGTTGTTTACTACCAGTGGTTTGATACGGTAGTTAATGAATTTCTCATTAAAAACGAAACGCTGGATACTCAGAATGGCGAAGCCATAGGTCTGGTGGTTGAGACGCATTGCAATTATTTTTCCTCGATCGCTTTTCCGGACGGAGTAGTAGCCGGTCTGCGCGTGACTCAGCTAGGGACGTCCAGTGTTCGCTATGAGGTGGGTATTTTTCGCGACGACGATCATGCCGCATCTGCGCAAGGGCATTTTGTGCACGTGTACGTAGATCGCATAACCCGCAAGCCTACACCCATACCAGCCAAGGCACGTAGTTTGCTGCAATCGCTGCAGGTGGATAGTGCGCAAGGAGAATTGAAATGATCAGAACACCGGAACAAAAAATTGTCGATGAGGCGATTACGTCTCGACGCTCGGTTCGAGCTTTTTTACCTAAGCCAGTGTCGCGCGAAGATATACAAGAATTACTGGAAGTGGCTGCGCGTGCTCCATCGGGATCAAATACCCAGCCGTGGAAAGTCTATGTGCTCACTGGTGCTACACGTCAACGCTTGTCCGATGCAATCATGGCTACTTATTTAGACCCGGAGAAGGTCAGTGAACATAAAGAAGAATATAACTACTACCCAGTACAGTGGGTGGCACCCTATGTTGATCGCCGACGTAAAGTGGGTTGGGATTTATATGCATTGCTGGGACTTACGCGGGAAAACAAATCAGGTATGCAGGCCCAGCATGGTCGCAATTACCAGTTTTTTGATGCTCCTGTAGGCTTAATCTTTACCATTGACCGTATCATGGAGCAGGGCTCATGGTTAGACTACGGAATGTTTTTACAGAGCGTGATGGTTGCAGCGCGTGCGCGAGGTTTAGATACCTGTGCACAAGCTGCGTTTACACAGTTTCATAAAGTCATAACTCAGGTATTGGAGTTGCCAGAGAATGAGCAGGTGGTATGCGGTATGGCGTTAGGTTATGCGGATCAAGAAAAAATAGAAAATACCTTAATAACAGAACGCGAACCCCTATCGGGATTCGCAAAATTCATGGAGTAAAAAAAATGAAAAAAATAGCGGTAATAGCGGGGGACGGTATAGGCCAAGAAGTTATTCCTGAGGGCATGCGTGTGTTGGATGCGGTGACACGAAAATTTGGAATACCGCTGGTGTTTGATCATTTTGATTTTGCAAGCTGCGACTACTTTTCAAAACACGGTCAAATGATGCCCGACAATTGGAAAGATCAGATTGGTCATCATGATGCGATTTATTTTGGTGCAGTAGGTTGGCCCGATACTGTGCCTGACCACATATCATTATGGGGCTCATTACTGAAATTTCGCCGTGAATTTGATCAGTACGTCAATCTTCGTCCTTGTCGTTTGATGCCAGGCATTCCTTCGCCATTAGCCAATCGTAAGCCGGGTGATATAGATTTTTATGTGGTGCGTGAAAATACCGAAGGTGAGTATTCCTCGGTGGGTGGTCGTATGTATGAGGGTACGTCGCGAGAAGTTGTATTTCAAGAGAGTGTATTTTCGCGTACCGGTGTTGATCGTATTTTGAAATATGCGTTCGAGCTTGCTCAGCGCCGTCCAAAAAAGCATCTGACATCAGCAACCAAATCAAACGGTATTTCAATCACCATGCCTTACTGGGATGAGCGCGTGGTTGAGATGACGAAATCCTATCCAGGTATCAAAGTAGATAAATTCCATATCGATATATTGTGCGCGCATTTTGTCAAACATCCTGACTGGTTTGATGTCGTGGTGGCCTCTAATTTATTCGGTGATATTTTGTCGGATCTTGGACCTGCATGTACCGGGACGATAGCGATTGCACCATCAGCTAATATCAACCCAGAAGGTATTTATCCTTCGTTGTTTGAGCCTGTGCACGGCTCAGCACCTGACATTGCGGGCAAGGGCTTGGCTAATCCAATAGGGCAGATTTGGTGTGGCGCAATGATGCTCGATCATTTCGGCTACACCGATGCTGGTGCTGCCATAGTTCGAGCCATTGAATCTGTGCTGGGAGCAGGTTCTAAAGATGCGCCGTTTACACCCGATATGGGAGGGAAGGCAAACACATCCGATCTGGGGAAGGCGATAGCGGCGGCCATTTAACGGAGCTTTGTCAGGAGTGGCTTGCGCAGATCAGCTCAATGTTGTTTAATGCAAAATGTTAATAAAAGAAAACGTGCTGTAATAAGTTTGTTTAATTACTTCACCTAACCCTTTAATTCGCTTGCAGTTTTTCAAAATTTTGCTAAACTGCAATTTAAATTTTGCATCAAAGTATGGAGTTGGGATGCGCAGACTTACCAAGAAAGCGGGCGTTTTAGCGCTTGCAGCAGTCTTTTTTACCCCGGCCGTTTACAGTGCTGGCAGCCACAGAGCAGATAAATCTGTTGGTAAAAAACTATCTCAATCTGCAAATTCAGCGAAACAGGCTCAGTCGAATCGCCGGGTGCGGGTTATTAACGCCAGCCTGTCGGTTCAGGGTAAGCGCAAAAGTGGTTTTCATCGCGTAGCCTATGCAGCTGCCTTGTCTGGGGTCCCGCCTATGATTACGGCGGGTGATTTGGCAGGTTTGAGCCTGACGCGCGATCCGCTGGATCTCAATTCAAATGCCGCCCTAGTACTTGACCACACCACCAATGAGGTGCTGTTCGAGAAAAACGCTGAAATATCTCTACCCATTGCCTCCATTACCAAGCTAATGACGAGCTTGGTTGTGGTAGAAGCCTATCAAGATCTCGACGAAGTTCTAACCGTTACTGAAGACGATGTTGATCGTGAGAAATTTAGTCACTCTCGTCTGCGAGTGGGATCGCAGCTGTCACGCTCGAACATGCTGCATATTGCTTTGATGAGTTCAGAAAACCGAGCTGCAGCAGCCCTAGGCCGTAGTTATCCCGGAGGTATTTCTGCGTTTGTGGCGGCTATGAATACAAAGGCGATGGAATTGGGTATGGTGAGTTCCCGGTTTTCAGATTCCACAGGCCTGTCGAGTTCCAATGTCTCCAGCGCTCGAGATTTGGCTAAATTAGTCATGGCTGCTTATCAGCACCCATTGATACGCCAGTATTCGACCGACAGCCGCTACGCAGTAGATCCGGGCGGTCGTATGCTGCAATATCGTAATTCCAATGGATTGATAGAGAACCCTGATTGGGAAATCGGACTGCAAAAGACGGGTTATATTTCTGAGGCGGGTCGTTGCTTGGTGATGCAAGTGCATGTATCGGGTCGACCCGTAGTGATGATTTTTCTCGACTCTAAAAGCAAGCAATCGCGTCTAGCTGATGCTGGCCGTATACGCAAGTGGCTGGAAAATCGCGGAGCGTCTGCAATGTCACTGCGAGCCGCTAGTCGTAGTTAATGTCCACAAAAAATTGATCTTAAAAAAAGCGAACTCATGGTTCGCTTTTTTATTTCTGCGGGGTACGTTAGCGCTCTAGACCCTATGGCCGTTCGGGCGAGTGATAACCCAGCACCACGGAAATATCGTTGGTGGTTTTAATCAAGTCTTCCAACCAATCATCGCTCAGCCTCTCGGCTGGTGCGGATATCGAGAGCCCTGCAATCAGCCGACCTGCATCATCATGTATGCCAGCGGCCATGCACCGCACGCCTAGCTCTAGCTCCTCATTGTCGCGCGCATAGCCGCGCGAGCGTACTAAAGACAGTTCTCTTTCCAGCTTTGCAAGGTCAGTAATCGAGTTTTTGTTGTTTCCTGCTAAGCCCGTTCGGGTCGCATACGAGCGAACCAACTTGGCATCATCCACCGATAAAAAGAGTTTGCCTATCGACGTCAGATGCAGCGGTGCCCGGCCCCCAATGGCGCGTACCACTTGCATGCCGGAGCGCTCTGAGAATGCTCGGTCAATATAGACAATTTCATCTCCCTGACGAACAGAGAGGTTAACGGCTTGCTGTGTCTTACGATGCAATGCTTGCATAAAGGGTAGTGCAGCTTCTCGAACGTTAAGACGACTTTTGACGATATTGCCCAATTCTAAAAGCCTCATGCCTAGGCGATAGGTGCCTGGTTCTGATCGATCAACAAAACGTTTAGCCACCATATCGTTCAATATGCGGTGTGCTGTAGAGGGATGCAAACCGGTCGTTGCAGCCAATTCTTTAAGGCTGACCGGATCGGGGAAGCTGGCGAGCGCATCGAGCAATGACATCATGCGCTCGATCACTTGAATCGAAGTCTTGTCACCGTTAGCAGGAGAGTCGTGTTTCATAGGATATTTGATGCAATGCAATAAAACTCTTATACCATAATGTGAAAAATGATGACAAGAGCGATCAACAAAGATTTACCCTTAGGAGCGAATTTATTTCATGGGGATGCGATGCGCCAAGAAGCGTTTATGCATTGATAATCGTCAATCCAAAAGTATTCAATTGCAATTTGGATTTGTTCGTCTGAGGCTAAGTCGTGGGTAGCCTACTTAGTAGGTAAGCCACTGAATTCATGGAGAAAAGCATGCGTGTAGGACTGTTCGTGACGTGCCTGATTGATGTAATGCGACCAGAGATAGGATTCTCCGCCATCAAGCTTTTGGAAGCCGCTGGTTGTGATGTGGTGGTGCCAACCAGCCAGACCTGTTGTGGGCAACCCGCTTACAGCGGCGGAAATAAAGCATCAGCTCGTGATCTGGCTGAAAAGTTTTTGGACGAGTTTGAAAGCTTCGACTACATCGTTATTCCGTCGGGATCGTGCGGTGGCACCATCAAGACACATTACGATGATCTGTTTGCAGGTAACCCGGGTTTACTGGCGCGATTAGCCGCTGTGAAGTCACGTGTTTACGAATTAACTGATTTTCTCGCAACCGTAGTAAAACTGGAAAATTTACCTGCACCAGCGGCAGGTAGTTTTAAAGGCACCGTCACTTATCATGATTCGTGTTCGGGGTTACGCGAGCTCGGAGTACAAAAACAGCCCAGAGATTTATTAGCTAAGCGTGAAGGTGTCGAGCTTATAGAGATGGACCAAGCGCGCGTATGTTGTGGTTTTGGTGGAACCTTTGCAGTGAAATACAGTGACATCTCAACAGCGATTGTTGACGACAAATGCGAAAATATTCATGCCAGTGGTGCTGATGCAGTGGTTCTTGGCGATTTGGGCTGCATGTTAAATATCGAAGGCCGTCTGCGCCGTACCGGCGACACAACAACACGAGTGCTACACGTTGCTCAAGTTCTTTCAGGAGATGCATGATGCAAGTCCAAACGATGCATTTCAAGTCGCGTGCCGGAGAAAAACTGGCGGATCAGCGACTCCAACAAACACTAAAAAAATTCGCGGGTCGATTTGTGGGTGCGCGTGCGCAAGCAATCACTGAGCTAGATGATTTCGAAGCGACACGTGATGCAGCCGTTGAAAGGCGTATGCGCGCTATCGATAATCTCGATGTCTGGTTAGCGACGTTTGAAAAA
>CAYUDI010000127.1:3730-7438 GCA_964443585.1 uncultured Bifidobacterium sp. | reverse complement strand
GTGCCGCGCGCGCAATGGGCGACCCATCGCTTTGCTGAAGGTGACAAAGTCGATGTGGTGCGCGCCATAGGCGGCGGGTGATTGCGCCTAGATAAAAGAATGAGACTAAGGATTAGCCAACATCATGAATGATTCACAACCTACTGGCCTGACCATTGCCGGCAAAACCTATAGTTCGCGTTTATTGGTAGGCAGCGGCAAATACAAAGACCTTGAACAAACCCGGCTTGCCACTGAAGCCAGTGGCGCCGACATTATTACCGTAGCTATACGGCGAGTAAATATCGGTCAAGATCCGAATGCGCCGAGTTTGTTAGATGCCGTGCCACCGTCGCGCTACACCATACTTCCCAATACGGCGGGCTGCTATAACGCCAAAGATGCTGTTTATACATTGCAGTTGGCGCGCGAATTATTAAACGGTCACACCTTAGTTAAACTCGAAGTATTGGGTGATGAAAAAACCTTGTTTCCGAATATGCCTGAGACACTGAAAGCTGCTGAAACTTTGGTAAAAGATGGTTTTGATGTGATGGTCTACTGCAGTGATGATCCTATACAAGCAAAAATGCTCGAAGAAATAGGTTGTTGTGCTGTGATGCCGCTAGCGTCATTGATAGGTTCGGGCATGGGTATATTAAATCCATGGAATCTCTCTTTAATTATTGAGCAAGCCAAAGTGCCAGTGTTAGTTGATGCCGGTGTGGGTACGGCGTCGGATGCAGCCATTGCTATGGAGCTCGGTTGTGATGGTGTGCTTATGAATACTGCCATCGCTGGTGCGCAAGATCCTATACGCATGGCGCGCGCAATGAAGCTCGCAATAGAAGCAGGTCGCGAGGCTTTTTTGGCAGGGCGTATTCCTCGTAAGTTTGCTGCATCGCCTTCATCGCCCATGGCGGGTCGCATCGCATGACAAATGCTTGTGTGCTCGTATTTGCCGGACTCGATCCGAGTGGTGGTGCGGGCATACAAGCTGATATACAAGCAATAAGCGATGCAGGTGCGCATCCCTTAGCCATCATCACGGCATTGACGGTGCAAGATAATCAGCACGTGTATGCAGTGTATCCAACAGCATCGTCGATTTTAGTAGAGCAAGTTAACGCACTCATAGCGCAGGGTACGGCCATAGCGGCGATCAAGATCGGCATTGTGGGCAGCCTGTTGAATTCGCAAGCGATTGCTGATGCAATCATTACACTCAAAGCGTCTAACCCTGCATTACCTGTGGTTTTAGACCCTGTATTAGCGAGTGGACATGGCGATGTGCTCACGCGAGGCGATGCAGTGCAAGCAATTGCGCCGTTACGTAGCCTTGCAACACTCATCCTTCCTAATTTGCCTGAAGCACGCGCTTTATGTGGTGGCGTAGAACAGCTTGCTTTGCAGGCGCAACGCCTACTTCAAGATACACCGAATGTAATGATTAAAGGCGGCCACGGTGAAGGTCATGAAATCATCAACACCTGGTTCCATGGAAATCAACAACGTCAATGGCGCTGGCCGCGTTTGTCGGGTGAATATCATGGCTCAGGTTGTACCTTGGCGTCAGCGATTGCAGCGCGATTAGCGCAAGGGATTGCCATGGAGAGCGCTCTAGATGCTGCACAAAATTACACTCAGCATTGCCTGGCTCATGCTTATGCCATCGCACCAGGCCAACACATACCGCATCGTTTGAAGGAGACATCATGAAAGGTCTGTACTTGGTTACTCCCGACTGGGATGACACTGAACGATTAGTCACCATCAGCGAGCAGGGCATACGCGGCGGTGCGAGTTTGCTGCAATATCGTCACAAGACGGCCGATGCGGCCTTGCGGCATGAGCAGGCAACCGCGCTATTGAAACTATGCCGCCGACTTAATGTGCCATTAGTTATTAATGACCATCTCGATGTATGTGTGGCTATTGATGCTGATGGCATACATGTGGGTGGTACCGATGCATCAGTCGCGAGCATGCGTGCTCAGTTGGGGCCATCAAAAATTGTGGGTGCGTCGTGTTATGGCGATTTGCAGTTGGCGCGTCAAGCGCAAGCTTCAGGAGCGAGTTACCTTGCGTTTGGTGGGTTTTATCCGTCGCGCGTAAAAAAATATGCAGTCACGACATCGCCTGACATCATTACGACAGCACTTGCGGAATTTACCGTTCCGCTGTGTGTCATTGGGGGCATGACGCCAATGAATAGTCGTGCATTGATTGATCGCGGCGCACACATGGTGGCAGCGATTAGTAGCGTGTACTCGGCAGAGGATCCTCAGTTAGCGGCTTCAGAATTCGCCAGCATGTTTCGATAATCGGCTGAGTGATTTAATTATCAAATCACTGACGATCAAATTATTTTTCTTCCATGATTGCGATTCGTTAATCGCACATCTCTTTACTTTTTTTGCATTGTTTTAGCGAAAGAAGGAACTCATTTCACTATCTTGCTACTCACGAGCACCTAAGCTTGTGATCACTGCATAACCTATCAGTGTTTCATGCGCTTCAAATTAGTTGATATGCAGGAGTTCTGATTGGCTTTTCAATTATCTGACTTGCAGCATTTGATACATCAGTTGGGTCCCAGTATTCCTGAAATTTTAACGATTACTGAGGATGAGTCTGATAGCTGGCAAATTGGCTTCGATTTAGGTTTGTCGCTACAAATTAGTTGGCAAGAAAATCCTGCGCGAGTGCTTTTGTGTTGCGCAATAGGTAAACCTAATGAGACTCAGCGCGAAAAAATATTCGCTCAACTTCTAACTATGAATTTATTACTGCAGGGTGTGGCCAACGTGAAGCTGGCGCTTAGCTCACCCGAAGATGATGTGATTCTGATTGGAGAGCTTGAGGTAGAAACCATGTCACTCGAGGTGCTGCAAAAAGAGATCGCGGACTACTTACGTTTTGCTGCGTATTTTTCTGTATTCATCACTAATCCCAATGCCGATAGCGCTGAGTTAGATTTTTCGCATGAGATAAATTTTAAATTGCAACGAGCTTAAATATTTACTGACAAAAGGAACTAACATGACACCATCCACCCCCAATGCCCCAACTCGATTATTACAACCTACAGCTAGTTATTTCCCTCATGATGGGGCAGCCTTGGTCAAGCTTAGCCCCACCCAAAGCTTAAAAAATGCAGCGCTTATTTATGAATCTATAAAAAATCTACCAAGTAAAACATTGGTTCGAGGCGATTTCGATAGAAAAACACGTCCATTTATTTTTTTCCCTGAGCGAGCCAAAAAACACATAGGGTCAGGTGGGGCTGCGGACACTATTACGGCAAAAAATATTGAGGCGTGCAGGAAGGAAATGTGTAACTTTTTGTCCTCAATTGCTCTCGACGGCGTTATGCTAAAAAACGCAGATGCTAAAGTTGTAAAGGCAGGACATGAACTCAAAAAAAATGCAACATCTACCATGAATGACCATAGGGATTTCACTGTGGGTGACATTAAAGAATCACTGCATATTCTCGCAAATGCTTATTATCTTGATGAAGTTCGAAAAAAAACCTCCCCACATCGTCTGCTGGGTAAGCAGGTCACTAAAATTCAAAATCAACGTCTAAGACAGTTCATTGCTATTTCCAGAGAAAAAGCGGATGACATATACGTAGCTATAAGAGGCAATTTAAAAAAATACGATGTGCGACCCGAAATGGGTTTATTTGCAATAAAAGTTATGGTCAAGGGGTTCTTGAATCAA
>CAYUDI010000127.1:1009-3720 GCA_964443585.1 uncultured Bifidobacterium sp. | reverse complement strand
GACTCTGTATCGTCAAAATCATTTACGAGCTATGTACGTCAGCATGCTCATGATCCTGAGATACAATTTTTCGCACAGCGCTGGCTTGCTATTTCCTACCCTATGCCTTCGGATGAACGTATACAGTTTTCAACTGAGCCCTGGGCAAAAGAGTTAGATAGACTCTGTGAAATTGTGGTGAAATCAAATCGGCGCAGTACGCGATTGATGAAGGTTGATACAGACGAGAGCGGTAATGGTACTCCTAAGTTGGTATTACCAAGTACTACTTCAAAGCGACAATTAGTCTTACCACAGGGCGATAAGTTAGTTTACTCAAGCTTAAAATCAGAAGATACAGAAGATTCTGAATCATTCCCTAGTTCACCATTCCAGCCTAAGCTATCTTCTTCTGAGTTGGTGAATCCTGAATCTGTGCTGGCAACTAAAGCCTCTTTGCCCTCGCAACCTTCCTTAGGGGCCATTCTGCCAAATCAGCCTGTATCGAGCTATCAAACCAACGCGTTGGTTTATGGATATTCAGAATCTGTATCTACCGGGCAGACCGTTCTTACTCCTGAAAAAAAAGCTAATTTACAAACTACAGCCTCTCCAGTCAATGTTATTAATTCTAAAAATAGAATGAGTTCAGAATTAGATGAGATCAATATCGTTCACCCTTCTCCTCAAGAAGATTTTTTTAGTATCAGCGGTGGCGAATTGTCGGCTGACATAGAAAAATTCACTTCTAGTCTGGGGTCAAAATTCAGGCAGCAATTTTCAGCTGCCAGCCAGAGTATCTTGTCTTTTGGCGAGGCAGAGAAAGATTCTCAGCAGAGTGAACAAGAGCCGTTATTAAACAAAATTGAGGAAGCGAGTAATTCAACGGCTGAATCATCCACTTTGGAAGAAAAAATATAATCCTTCGCTGTCATGAGTTATCTGAGCGAGTTAGGCGCATTGACCAGGTGCATCAGCATATAATCAGGGGATGCACAATCTTCTGCTCCACCTCAACCCCGAACAACTCGCTGCAGTGACATTACCCGCCCAACCGGCGCTCATACTCGCCGGTGCGGGCTCGGGTAAAACCCGGGTGCTTACCACCCGCATCGCCTGGTTGATACAAACCTCCCAAGTGTCGCCTGCGGGGGTGCTGGCCGTTACATTCACCAACAAAGCTTCCAAAGAAATGCAGGCGCGCCTTGCAACTATGTTGCCGATCAATACACGCGGTATGTGGATAGGCACTTTTCATGGTTTGTGTAACCGTTTGCTCAGGGCGCATTACCGTGATGCGGCGTTACCTCAGACCTTTCAGATCTTGGATTCGCAGGATCAGATGTCAGCCATTAAGCGCCTCTTGAAGCGCTTGAATATCGACGACGAAAAATTCCCACCCAAGCATGTCATGTACTTCATCAATAGCGCTAAAGATCAGGGATTAAGAGCGGCTGATGTTGAGGCCAGTGATGACTACCAGCGCAAATTTGCTGAGCTATATGCGGCCTATGATGATCAGTGCCAGCGCGAAGGCGTGGTTGATTTTGCTGAACTGTTACTCCGTAGTTATGAACTACTAACGCGTAATCAGCCTCTGCGGGAGCATTATCAGGCACGTTTTAAGCACATACTGGTCGATGAGTTTCAGGACACGAATGATCTGCAATACAAATGGCTCAAATTACTCGCCGGTACGCAAGGCGCCGTATTTGCTGTGGGCGATGATGACCAAAGTATCTATGCCTTTCGTGGTGCGAATGTGGGCAATATGTCGGCCTTCGAGCGAGAATTTAATGTAGAAAATTTGATCAAGCTAGAGCAGAACTACCGCTCGCACGGCCATATTCTTGATACAGCGAATCAGCTGATTGCCAATAATAGTCGTCGCTTGGGTAAAAATCTTCGTACTGATGCAGGTCATGGTGAGCAGGTACGGATTTTTGAAGCATCCAGCGATCTGCAAGAAGCACAGTGGCTAATTGAAGAAGCTAAACAATTAATTGCAGAAGGTTGGATGCGAAGCGAAATCGCTATCTTGTATCGATCCAATGCGCAATCACGTGTAATAGAGCACGCGTTGTTTTCCGCGAGCTTGCCTTACAGAGTGTATGGTGGTCAGCGGTTTTTTGAGCGCGCTGAAATCAAACATGCAATTGCCTATCTTCAGTTAATTGATAATCTCAATAACGATTCTGCGTTCCTGCGCGTAGTGAATTTCCCCACGCGTGGAGTGGGTGCGCGCAGCATAGAACAACTACAAGATGCCGCCCGTCAGTACGGTATTTCTCTGTATGCCGCTGTTCCTTATGTGGCCGGCAAGGCGGGTGCTGTAGTAGGTAATTTTATTAAATTAATTGAAGGCTTGCGATTTGAAACAGAACGTCTGTCTTTGCCAGAAATGGTGCAAGTCGTCATAGAGAAAAGTGGGCTGATCGCACATTATCAGGGTGAAAGAGAAGGCGCCGACCGCATAGAAAATCTGGAACAATTAGTGAGTGCGGCGGCCTTATTTGTCTCTGAAGAAGGGTTTTTAAGAGATGCACCGGCCTTGGTGGGGCCTCAAGTTGATAATGCAGCTCCAGCCTTGCTAACGGGTGATGGCATAGAAATCATTGATGCTGATGCACCATTAACCGCCATCATGTCGCCCTTGTCTGCATTTCTATCGCATGCTTCACTTGAGGCAGGCGACAACCAAGCGCAAGCTGGACAAGATGCTATTCAGCTCA
>CAYUDI010000127.1:0-899 GCA_964443585.1 uncultured Bifidobacterium sp. | reverse complement strand
ACGACTCTACATGAGCTTTGCCCAGACACGCATGCTGCACGGCCAAACGCGCTACAACGTACGTTCACGGTTTTTTGATGAATTACCCGATGAAGCATTGAAATGGTTGTCACCCAGGGTAGAGGCGAAGTGGTTATCTAATCATCACAAGGCTGCGTGGGTTGAGACACCTGAATCAGGTAATAACAGCATTGCGCAGTCATTCACCTCGCGCAAAGAAAACATCTGGCAAGCAGGCCAGGGGGTGATACATCCAAAGTTTGGTGAGGGTGTGATCGTCAACATTGAAGGCAGCGGAACGCAAGCACGCGCGAATATTAATTTTGGCCGCAACGGCATGAAATTACTCGACTTGAGTATCGCTAAGTTAGAGCGAGTGTAGGCAATCATTGAGAAGATAGTGAATCACTTACACGATTCGCTACTTAAAATGGCTGGTTGTTAATAAGCTTGAGGTCAGGCTAAACTAAGTTTCGTCATCAAATCTATTAACATAAAAATTATGTAAGCTTTTGTAGTAATTTTTGACCCCTTCAGCAGTTGCCCATTTTTTGTCTGGATTATCTGCATCAACCGCATGGGCTAAAAACTCATCAGCTAAAGTAGTTAGAGTTTCACGCATGGATCTGTCGAAACCAGTAGGATCCAATTTATCCACGAGGTTAGCTAGATATTCTTTGAAAGTCTCTGCCTGTTCTTTTGCGGAGCCTTTCAAAATATTTGGATTTTTTGGATTAAAAAATGCTAAAAAATATTTAGTGTTGTTTGACCTTGCTCTTAAGTCTAAAATGCGGCTAATAAGATGTACTGTACTTCCAACCAGAGCTTGTGTTTCAGGTCTTTCCAAAAAACTCGTATAAATTTCAGAGAATTTTGTAAATACTTCTGGAGGTATAGAT
>CAYUDI010000126.1:0-7438 GCA_964443585.1 uncultured Bifidobacterium sp. | reverse complement strand
AGTTTGTAAAACCTTAATTCAGTAGAACTGCACACACTATGACTTACCGCCTAGTTCGCACGCTATTTGCAGCACTGCTGCTGTTGGGTATGCGAGCTGCCTGCGCAGCTGAACCAGTAGTCTATGGGCCAGAGTTGCAAGAGTTCCCCTACCCCTTTGCAGTGCAACGCTTTGTTTTCGAATCCCAGCGCCAGCAAATGCACATGGCTTACATGGATCTGCTGCCAGAAAAACCCAATGGCCGTACTGTGGTGCTCATGCATGGGAAAAATTTCTGTGGTGCGACCTGGGAACACACCATGCGCTTTCTCTCGGCTCAGGGTTACCGTGTGATCGCACCAGACCAGATCGGTTTTTGTAAATCGACCAAGCCTGCTGCTTATCAATACAGCTTCCAGCAACTTGCGCACAACACACACGCTCTACTCGCACGATTAGGTATACAGCGTGTCACTTTAATTGGGCATTCCACCGGTGGCATGCTGGCTACGCGCTACGCGCTCATGTTTTCTAAGCAGGTAGAACAACTGGTGATGGTGAATCCTATCGGCTTGGAAGACTGGAAGGCTGAGGGTGTACCGTCACTAACGATAGATCAGTGGTATGCGCGTGAACTGCTCGTTACCGATGAGCGCATACGTAATTATGAGCGCAGCACGTATTACGTAAACGAGTGGCGTCCCGAGTATGAAATCTGGGTACAAATGCTGGCAGGTATGTTTCGAGGGCCTGGTCGCGAAGTAATTGCCTGGCACTCGGCTCTAATCTACGACATGATCTTCAATCAGCCTGTGCTGTACGAATTTGGCCAGTTGGCTATGCCTACCCTGCTGCTGATCGGTGACAAAGACAACACCGCTATCGGTAAAGATCTGGCGCCCCCCAATGTGCGTGCGCGATTGGGTAATTACCCCGAGCTAGCGCGCCGCGCTGCTACGCTTATTCCTCGTGCAGAACTGATACGATTTTCTGATTTGGGACATGCGCCGCAAATGCAAGATAAAGAACGGTTTCATCACGCACTAGCAGCAGGTCTGGCCAAACTGTCGGCATCCACGACTAACTAAGTTGGCATAATGCGGTACGGTTACTGCTATGGACTCGCCTCACCTATAATGGACCATACACATCGTTAGGTTTTGCACCCGTTTACCGACGAAGCAGATACTATAAAAAATATTTATCTAAAAACAATCATCGCTGCATGCAGCGAAAATATTGGAGACACGTATGATCGCTTTAAAAACACCCCTCCTTCAACGGTTTTGTGCAGTGGCGGCACTCACTCTGTTTTCCACCTGTATCAGCGCTCAGACTATCGATAGAAAAACCTTAAGCATAGAGGCCGCCAACAAAATCATCGCCGGTGCCCTGGAAGAAGCAAAAAATAATAACTGGATAGTGAACATTGCGGTGGTTGATGACAGCGGACATTTGCTCAGCTTTCAGCGCATGGATGGTGGGCTCGTAGGTAGCATCGATGTGTCTATCGGTAAAGCTCGCACTGCGGCTATTTTTCGTCGATCAACCAAAATTCTTGAGGAAGCTGCAAAAACGCGTCCCGCTATTGTTACGCTTCCCAACGGTGTCTTGCTTCAGGGTGGAGTACCTATCGTAATCTATGGCCAAACTGTGGGCGCTGTAGGTGTAAGCGGGGTCACCTCACAACAAGACGAGCAGATTGCAGAAGCAGGTATACGTGCCGCTGGTTTTGCTAAGTAAATTTTTTCTGTAAACCGATTACTAATAACAAAAAATCATACTGATATTTTTTTACCAGTATCATATAAACATAGTTGATTTCTTCTGACCTTTGAAACGCACTATGAAAAAAACTAAACTATTGCTCTTGCTTTTGTGTTTTCCATTGATAGTTCATAGTCATAATGGTGATAACAACCAAGACGACGACGATACCGAATGCGAGAACCACCTTAACGAGGTATTTCCCACTCTGCTAAAGCCTTATGCCAAGCTTGAGTGTGATCAGTTTATTGTTAACACAGAGCAGTGGCAGTGGCGCTTCCCCAACAGCTATTTCGACCGACCTTACGTTCCAGCATTTGCTCCGAAAACAAAAAAGAATATCGGCGGCAATCGGGTCTATAAAGAATTCAATGCTGAAGAAATAGAAAAAAAACTAATACCTGAACTACACGAATCTAAATTCAAAAAAATTCGTTCGTATCTGCAGACTCAACCACCTGAACGCCTTATTAAGCTCAAGGCGACCAATGATCTTGGTGACAAGATGGACGTATGGTTTGGCCTGATCAACGAAGACAAGGGCTGGGTAGCTATCTGCTCACCCATCTGCGCACCAGAGTATTTCTTTTTGACTGAGCGACTTAAATAAATTGGTCATGCGACTTTAGTCTTACGAAAACTGAGTTCATGGCTTTGATAAGACAGTGCCCATAAAAAAACCGGCACTACCTTTCCAGGTAATGCCGGCCAGTTAAAAGGCGATTAAATCTTAGTAGAGCACCATAGGATTACCAGGTGATCCTGTACCACCGATAATTTTGAGTGGTGCCCAAATGAAAGCTCCTTCCATTACACCCGCTTTAATCATGGATTCGGTATCGACATTCTCAAGATTCCAAATACCATGACGTGTTTGTATGGCCGTATGACATGGAACTGCATAACCCTCTTCTTCATTACCTGGCTGTGCATCATTAGCTGATGTATCGCCCATAGTCATAGCGATATCACGCTCAGCAAAGTATCTGCATGCGCTAATACCGTACCCAGGCTCACCCTCAGCAAAGATGGCACGAGCTGCTGCGCGCTGCTCTGAAGTTAATGATTTATAACGAGCGTTGCCCCATGTATTGCCTTGGCCAGTATGAAGTGCAACACAGTCTCCAGCGCCGATTTCTTTCAGGCCTTGCGCTTTAACCATCGCCTTAACATCATCTGCTGTAATGATACCTATATCACCAGCCTTCTTAGGTATGGGCAGCATATCTGCAGCCTTGGATAATTTACCCTGTGACTGACGATAAGCTACAGCGTCGAGCACGATGATGCGGCAAACATACCCCAGCTCACCCACATGCTCTACACCAAGTGGACCCATACCCACTACCTGACCACCAGCACCACGCTCATAGGCATCCCACATCATTACGCCGTTATAAAAGACCGGACCCTTGGAGGTGTTTACACCAATGTGTCCTGGACCATCAAACTGCGTTTGAATCTGACCGATCTGTGTCGTTACCAACTCATCGTGATAAACCAGAGCATTCTTGCCGAACGGGCCGCCGGTTGGTGTACCAGGTATCCACATATTCCACTTGCGTGGACCAAAAGCAGGGGCTTCGCTGTGGTAGTACTTACCGATAGTGATAGATTTGTTTTGCTTAATGGTTGCAAGCGCTTTGGCTATGTTGGCAGGATTTTTCGTATGGTTTGCGCTGCCAGCTCTGTCTCCACGACCCCATTTTGGCGGATCCCAACTCAGTGCAGAATCATCGACGGGACCTTTCATGGCTTGTGCGTGTACGGAACCCACCAACAAAAATGCCAGAATCGCAATTGCTTTATTTATCATACTGTCTCCTCCAGGCTGATAGCTTTATTAAAAGATTTTTTTAAAGCGCTTTGTCATGCGAAATTATGTCAACCAAAATACAGATCGACGATATAAGATTTGCAGCTGCGCTCCATTTAGTCAAGCCAATTCGCTATTATTAGGTAAAAGAGCACACGCTTATGTCGATATGATAATAAGATCCAGAGCCGATTTTTGTAGCTAACTATCTAGCGTGGCATAGTGTTTGGAAACTGAATACTGTGCACGCACCTGAGCAACCGCTGGCTGGTTGACGACCCATTTGAGCTATCAAAACCTCACCGTTACGAAAACAGTCACAGCCCATTCAGCCGACACACGTAACTGCTAACGACTGCATACGCATTTGAAATTAAACAAGATAGGTTAAGACTATTTTTTCGTAACCTGCGGCTTACGAAAAAATACTACGTCTTGCCATGGCAAATCAGATACGACCCTATCGAAAATCAAGCCAACATCAGTCGCTTCTTTTTTTACCTGAGCCACTGTCATTGTGTGCAGTCGTTTGATAGGTACGTTAGGATCATTTGCTCTGTATTCAACAAAAACAACCGCTCCGCCCGGCTTGACCGACTGCACCATCGCTTCGAGAAATTCACGCGGGAATTCCAGCTCATGGTACACATCCACCATGACAGCCATATCCAACAAGCCGCTTGGTAAGTTAGGGGTAAGGGGTGTGGCCTGTCTAACTTCGAATTGATTTTTTGGGTATTTTTTCGCAGCCTCTGTAAGCCGACTTACCATCTCTGGTTGAACATCAGCAGCCCACATCTGCCCATGGGACTTAATACGCTCTAGCATCAACAGACTCAGGCGACCCGTACCCGCACCTATATCACCGACGATCATGCCGGGCTTTAATTTCAATATATCGATTAGCAGATCTGTTCTCTCTTCACGCTGACGCTCTGATCTGTCTAGCCATGAAGCGCCTTGCCATCCCATGATTTTTGCAATTTGGCGATTGCAGTACTGTTTCAATATTCCATCGGGGTGTCCCGTTTGCAGAGTGACGTATTCACACGGCACAGTAGCCGACACTGATGATTCAGCATGGGTGTCATGGGTGGCCATCGCCAAGGCAAACGTTGCAGGCAGTAGTAATGACCATTTCGTGCTTATTAGTAAATGAATGGTACGTACACCTGCAGTAGCGATGCTATTGGACAGGCTTGGTAAGTCAAAGGATGTTTTCATAATAAGAGCATAGTAATGCTGACGCGTAATCAGTGCTGAAAACCAGATGGTGCTTCGATATTAATCACTACCAGCTATTTACAAAACCCCTCACCCAAGGCAGTATTTCTCAAGCGGGAGAGAATATGTTCGCTAGTGATAATACATACAAAACTGAAAAGAAAATCAATTAGGGGGAGACATGAGAACTATCGCTATTGCTTGTTCCGTTTTACTGGCACACATCGCTGTACCAGCTTATGCCCAACAAAAAGACCAGCGTGGTGGCGACTGCGAGCAGACCAAAAGTCAGTATGAGTATTTCTGCACGAAGCAAGGTGATCCAGCTAAAGATGACATCATGACCACGGCAAATATCGCCTGTAATAACGCTAAACGAAATATGGCCGCAGCCTGCGATGGCAACAGCTCAAAAGATGCTGCCTATACCTTTGATAAAGATGGCAGGCCTGTAGTTTCACAATGACTGGGGAAGATGTTAAGTTAGTATAAATTCCAGACACAAATGTAGTCAACGATATCGATGTAGCAGCTAACGTCGACTGACAGCACATCTGAAGTTGTTCTGACCACCCACACCTTTCTAACGTGACACTCAACCTAATTATCCACCCAAGCCCGCAGACTCACGTTTGCGGGCTTTTGAATTTATAGACAGCTTACTTGTACTGAGTATTTGAAAGGAATTCATCATGCGTCGTCGCACGTTTCTAAGCCATGGCGTTACGGCGATTGCCGCCATGCTTGCACCCACACTGACATGGGCTGCCAAATCAATGCAAACAGGCTTGGTGTTTGATGAGATTTTCTTAACCCGATTTTTTGGGCCCGATCACCCTGAACAACCTGAACGGCTGCAAGTAGCAAGAAAAGCGATCACTGCAGCAGGACTTGATTCCAAACTTCAGAAGATCCCGCTCAAACAAATTAACGATAGCGAACTTAAGCTGGCACACTCTGCAGCTCATATAGCTGGCATACGATCCAACCATGGTGCACTTATAGATACCTATGCCCGGGCCGGTGTAGGCGGTACGCTGGCCGCCTGCGACGCTGTGCATCGCGGTAAGGTGCGCAACAGCTTTGTGCTGGTGCGCCCACCCGGACATCATGCGGGCAATGCAGGGGAAGTCGTGGGATTTTGCCTGTTCAATAATATTGCGATCGCTGCTCGGTATCTGCAGCGTCGGCTAGGCTATCGAAAAATTCTGATCATCGATTGGGATTTTCATCATGGCGATGGCACCGAGTCATTTTTCTATGATGATCCATCCGTACTGTACTTCTCCACGCACCGATTCGAATCCTATCCACGCACTGGCGATCCCGAACGGCGCGGTGCTGGAGCGGGCCTAGGATACAACATCAATGTTGCGCTGGAATGTGGCGCCGGCGACAATGAAGTACTGCATGCTTTTGATACACAATTGATGCCAGCGGCTTTACGATTCAAACCCGACTTTGTTTTGATTTCAGCTGGCTTTGACAGCCGGGAAAATGACCCCTTAGGGTGTTTCAACATTACCGACCAAGGCTATGCCGATTTAACCGAGCGCACGCGTGCTATTGCTCGCGCAAGCGGACATGAACGCATAGTGTCTGCACTAGAGGGGGGCTATAACCTGGAGGGACTTGCAAGTGGCATCGTCTCGCACTTGCAAGCCTTGATGAAGTAAGTACAGATGGCTATTAATAACTCAAAAGCTCTGCGTTCAGCACTGGAAAAATGAGCGTAAGCGGGTTACGCTTTTTTGCTAACCACAGACTGAAGATGCGCCCCTTGCCGATTTACCGCACGACCCGCTGCACCCATCATTAAGTGATCTTTCTCATGTTGCTCTGCGACGAGTGAAAGATAGCGCATACATGTAATACGTAAAAAAGACGAAAGATTATCTATCTTCCCCTGCCGCCCTATGATTTCTTCATACAGCGTGGAGATTAGCTGATTCGTTGTTACCTGATCTTTGGCTGCGATGCGAGCCAGCACATCCCAGCATAGATTTTCTAAACGTATACTGGTTACGACACCACGTATTCGCAATGATCGGGTGCGCTGCTCATAGTGAATAGGATCGGCACTTGCATAAAGATCACACATGCTTAAAACCTCCGCGGGTAGGAATGCTATTAGCTACATTACGCTATGGAGATACTGATCAGCTCAATAAAGCATCACGTGTACGTCGGTACTATTTCACTGTCTTAAGGTAGTCGATGATAGCTGAGCGAACAGTGGCATCCGGCTGCTGGTACATCATGTACGTACCCGCTGCTACGTTTTGCGGGTCTTCCAGCCATTTGTCTAATAGCTCTGGCGTCCAGTTTTTCTTGGCCAGTGCTTTTTTAAACTCAGCTGAATAAGCAAACCCCTTAATCTGCCCTGCCGGACGACCAAGAACGCCATGCAGATTGGGACCCAAACCGGGCGGTGCTCCGGCGACTATGGAATGACAAGCAGCGCACTGCTGCGAAAAAAGTTTCGCACCATCGGCTTGCTGTGACTGCGCTGGAAGCGCAATTGCTCCCAGCAACAGTGCAACCGATACGCTTAAACGTAAAGAGTGCAGCTTAGACATTACAGCTCCTTACGCGCCATGCTCTTGGCTATGTAGTCAGCCTGACGAATCGCCAACGCCACAATAGTCAATG
>CAYUDI010000125.1:0-7513 GCA_964443585.1 uncultured Bifidobacterium sp. | reverse complement strand
AGGCAAAGGTAACTTCGGTTACAACGCAGCTAACGGTACTTACGGCGATATGGTTGAAATGGGTGTGCTCGATCCAGCCAAAGTAACGCGTTCTGCTTTGCAAAATGCAGCGTCTATCGCTTCGTTAATGCTCACTACCGATTGCATGGTGTCAGATTTGGTTGAAGACAAACCAGGATCGGGCGGCGGCATGGGTGGTATGGGCGGCATGGGTGGTATGGGCGGTATGGATGGAATGATGTAATTCAACATCCATTGCATGGCACTAAAAAGCCCGCGAATTTCGCGGGCTTTTTTTATTTTAAGAAAATTTTTATAAAACTCACACAACATTTTTTTAGAAAAAATTGAGCCACCTCAGATAATTAACTTATGCAGACTAAACCCTATCAACGAAATAGGTACGTACCCTCCAGAATAAGTTTAACGATCAATTTGATCGATGAAGAGATGAGTGTTAACTCAACATGGAGGGTGACATGCTACACGCGCTACATCACACAAAACATCATTCTTTAACGCAAAAAAATTTACGGTATGACTCATATTTAGCGCGATTAAATTCTGAATGTATTTCAAAAATTAATAAAATTGATATCAATCAATCGACGAAACTCGCATTAGAGGAAATCAATCATAAGTATCGTCTATCTATTCATGACGAAGTGAAATGTCAGTACGATGCACTACACGCACATAAAGTCTTTTATCCAGATGACACGCTGGAGTCCAGAGAGTTAGCCAGAGGCCACCAAATTGCATGCGGCCTTTTTTCTACTCAAGAATTTCTAAAAAACTACTCCGTAATCATACCGGGAATGAGCATAGAAGCTGCGATCCATCCTTTTCATAAAAATTATCTTATTCAATCATTTCAAACTACGCTCAACGCAATAAGTAATGAAGAGCGCTCCATGCTTGCTGAAGTAATTCATCCGAAAGTTTTTGATTGGCTAAATTTACGGGTGTCGCCAGAGGAAATTCAGGCATCTTTACAATCTGCAAAAAAAAATGTTACCCAATTAACAGCGGATCATGTTCTTGCATTAGTTGATTACTGCAATTCTCAAAGTGGTAGTTTCAATTCAGCCAATGATGGAATGAGGGTATGGCAAATCAGTGGCTCTGACACATTAGCAAAAATAAGTGATTGCCTTACACGTCCGCTGAATGAAGCGTTAGAAATACTTTCCCTATACGAAAATTTTAGATATGAAGGGCCAGCCTTCAAGGGCGTAGTGCTGGCTAATGGAGCAGGACCGTACCGATTGGCTCGTATGCAGCCTGGCATGAAATACATGAGTCCCCATTGGGTTTCTGCAACCAGTCGACCTGAGTCTAACTATGCAAGCGACGCTAGCTGCTACAGCTCACACGCTATGTCAATGACTATTCGCGATACCCAGATAACAATATTGAATACTAAGGCCGTGAAAGTACATCTATTCAATGACGTCAGTTCTATACATCAGGGAGAAATCATGATTCCTAGAAAACCAATCATGTTTTTATCGCCAGATAGCATCGACCACAGCGTGCGCGCATTAGCTCAGTCGCGGCATACGCTGTATTGCACTATGACGAGGGAATATTTATAAATTTTTCGCTTATTTAACTATGCGTAAGATGAACGACGAGCAACGTTGGCGTAGACCACTGGCTTTCAAGGCTTCCATGAAGGGGGCCGTTTTTCTATGAATGCTTGCACGCCTTCAAGCGCTGCATTATCCATCATATTGCAGGCCATGTTCTCACCGGCTAACTGATAGGCTGCTGCGATACCCATTTCCAGCTGACGATAAAACAGTTGCTTGCCCATAGCAATGGCAACTGCTGGCTTGGCAAGAATGCTATTGGCAAGAATAGAAATTTCCTGATCTAACGCATCAGGCGATACAACACGATTGACCAAGCCTCTTTCTTTGGCAGTGCGCGCATCAATGAAATCCCCGGTCAGCAGCATTTCCATCGCCTGCTTGCGCGGCACATTACGCGATAAACCCACAGAAGGTGTAGAACAAAACAAACCGTAATTAACACCGGATACTGCAAAACTTGCATCGGTAGAAGCTACGGCTAAATCACACATCGATACTAACTGGCAGCCAGCGGCAGTAGCAATACCATGAACGCGCGCAATGACTGGCTGTGGCATGGTCTGTATCGCCAGCATCAGCTTGCTGCAACTATGGAAAAGTGATTTGTAATAATTCATTGAAGGCTCAGAACGCATCTGCTTTAAATCGTGACCAGCACAAAATGCTTTACCTTGGGCTGCCAGTACTACCAATCTAATATTGGGGTCGATAGCGATTGCGTCAATTTCAGTCTGTAACGCAGCCAGCATCTCTTCAGACAGCGGATTAAATTTTTCACCACGATTCAACGTGAGCGTAACAACACCATTCTCACGCTGACGAATCACATAGGGTGTATCTGAAGTAGGTAGCGGCTGTGTCATTTTGTCTCTCTATGATTTTTAAATACAGTGATCTATTGAAGCACCCATTAAATAAAAAGACGAAGCGTTTCTCGAGGTAATAGCTAAGCTAATCCGGTGATTTACTTCACCCCGCATCGTTCAGCTGCGCTGACTCACCATAAATCAATAATGCCTAGTCTGACTCTGGCTCGTACTCTTCACGTACCTGTTCGATTGCCAGTGAAGGAGGTGCCTCATAGCTAGCCAGCAGATTTGTTCGGCGCTCGGGCGTTTCCAGACTAATTCTACCCAACACGCCGCTACGATAATCTTGAAGTAGCGTATGGGCGGCTTTTTCTATATCGAAATCGCCTCCTCGTAAGCGTAAGCCACGCTTCTGAGCTATCGATTCTAAAACGGCGACGCCATCATTCGTAGCCAGCTGCGTGCCATAACGCGTTGCCAGCATAGACGGATAATGCTCAAGCAATTGCGCTGCCAAAAATTCAGCCACTTCTTCTTCAATGATGGCATTAACCCCGATGGCGTGGCTCGCAGCCAACATCAAGCCGTCCGAGGCATGGCCAATTTTTGGCCACATCATTCCCGGTGTATCAATGAGTACGATGTTATTACCTAAGAAAAGTCGCTGCTGAGTTTTGGTGACTGCGGGTTCATCACCCACTTTGGCTACTCGTTTTTTAAGCAAGGCATTCATCAACGTTGATTTGCCCACGTTGGGTATACCCATAATCATTACGCGCAAAGGTTTTAATGTCGTACCGCGATGCGGTATGAGCTTCAGACACAATGTAGGAATCTTCGCGACCTCTGAGGCTTTTTTGCACGATAGCGCAACCGCATGAACTTGAGACTGGGCTTCGTAGTACCTAAGCCAGGCTTGGGTTGCCGCAGGATCAGCCAAATCGCTCTTGTTGAGTATTTTCAAACATGGCCGCTGACGCGCTTTGCGTAACTCAGTAATCATAGGATTACTGCTCGCCTCGGGCAGACGGGCATCCAGTACCTCGATTACGAGATCGGTTTTTTCCATGGACTCCGCGGCTTTTCTGCGCGCAGAGTTCATATGACCGGGGAACCACTGAATGGACATGATAGGTTTCGTTGAATAGAGAAAAAAGCGTAACGTGAGACGGTATTCTACCCGCCCGCGTGAGTTCAACCGAGATCGGCAAGTACTCTTAGGTGAGCTATGACACTGCGCGCTAGTGCGGATAAATGATATCCGCCTTCCAGGCAGCTGACGATACGGCCCTGGGCGTGTAATTTTGCGACCTCCACCAGTTGATGTGTCATCCAGGCATAGTCATCCTCGACTAAATTCATAGAGGCCAGATCATCTTCGCGGTGAGCATCAAAGCCAGCGGATATAAAGATTAATTCTGGGCGGTGCGCATGCAAAGCAGGCAACCAATGTGCTTGGACTAAGTCACGCACTGCTTCGCCTCGAGTGTAGGCTGGCACCGGAATATTAATCATATGACTAGCCACATCATTTTTTGCAGGTACACCGCTATGAGGATAAAGAGGATGCTGGAAAAAACTCACCATTAATACTCGTTCATCATGCTGAAAAGCGGCTTCTGTTCCGTTACCGTGATGAACATCGAAATCGACCACGGCAACTCGCTGCATGCCATGCACATCTAAAGCATGTCGCGCAGCGATGGCTACGTTATTAAACAAGCAAAATCCCATGGACTGTGATGGTGTCGCATGATGACCTGGCGGACGTACTGCACAAAACGCATTCTGAACCTCACCGGTAATTACTGCATCGGTTGCTGCAATCGCTGCGCCGGCAGCACGTAAGGCAGCCTTTAAAGAATGCGGATTGATCGATGTATCGGCATCTAACGCATAGTAGGGTCCACCTTGGCCAACTACCGCATCATCCATCCGGGGTATATGATCTTGTATGGATTGAATCAACTCCTGCGTATGAACCCGGCGTATAGCTGCCATCGACGCTTCGGGTGCCTCGCGACATACCAGGTAGTCCACTAATCGTGTTGCAATCAACTGATCATTAATGGATACAAGACGGTCTGGTGATTCTGGATGCCAAAGTCCCATTTCATGCAGCAGGCATTCTGGGTGTGAATAAAATGCAGTACTCATGGCATAAATAGGTATCAACTGTAAAGCTAGAGTCCCATAGACTATACTTGGTGCCAGGAATTGATGTCTTTGAAAATCTCTGCCTAACTTTTAATCGACGAATCATTCATTTTAATGCGCTTTCTAATTTTTATTCTGGCTCTCACCATTTCCTTGCTACCAGCATTTACCTATGCAAAGAACTCGCGACACGCATCAAAAGTAAAGTCTGAACTTACCACTGCTCATCACCACAAAAAATTCACTAAAAAAGACACTGAAGGCAATGAATCTGAATTTACCAATTTCGTTCAATGGAAGTCAGTTACGGAATTTATTGATCACATGCATGAGCAGCATGGCTTTGAGCAGCAAGAATTAATAACCCTTTTTTCCAACACAACTTATTTAGAAAAAGTTGTTAAGCTTATCAATCCACCCGCTGCTGGAAAAAGTAAAAATTGGACTGCATACAGACAGCGCTTTCTTGAGCCCGTACGAGTGCGCTCCGGTCTGCTTTTTTGGGAAAAATATGAAACAGAACTGCGTCGGGCCCAGACTGAATTTGGCATTCCTCCTGAAATTATTGTAGGCATACTCGGTGTAGAAACTATCTTTGGCCGCAGCCAAGGAACTATTCGTGTTGTGGATGCATTGACTACGTTGGGATTTGCTTATCCAGATACTGCTAACCGCGAAACCAGAATGCGTTACTTTCGTGAAGAGCTTGAACAAGTTCTTCTGTATGCGCGAGAAAATAATCTGGACCCCTTGAGTCTGTCAGGATCGTTTGCCGGGGCGATAGGATTACCCCAATTTATGCCGGGTAGCATACGCCGGTTTGCGGTAGATTTTGATGGTGATGGTCGTATCGACCTAAGAAATTCTCCGGCAGATGCCATAGGCAGTGTTGCCAGCTTTCTTACTCACCATGGTTGGACTCACGATTTGCCGCTTACCTATCCCGTGGCTGTCGACAAAACGACTCAAGAACAATGGAAGCCGTTAATAGGAGTCGTCTTAGCAGCAACTCACTCCATCGACGAACTGCGTCGTGCAGGGATAACCGCACCTTTGGATATCCCACCCGACTTGATGGTTGGCCTGATTGATTTAGAAGACGGTAATCATCCAACGCAGTACTGGGTAGGTAGTGAGAACTTTTTTTCTATTACGAAATATAACCGTAGTTTTTATTATGCGATGGCAGTGATTGAGCTAGGTAATGCTATCAAGTCTCGCCGTCTGCCGTGAATTTTTTTGCTAACGCAGATGAGTACACTGATGAGCAACTTATTGCTCTAACGCGCGGATGGGTTGAGCGCGTTGTTATCGGTTTAAATCTTTGTCCGTTCGCAAAACCGGTTCATGTAAAAAATCAAATCAGCTATACGTTAAGTCAAGCGCGCGATCCAGAGGCCTTAATTGCCGATCTCCGCCGTGCACTGATGTCGTTAACAGAGACCGCACCAGAAAGCATAGATACTTGTTTGCTGATTCATCCTTGGGTACTGACCGACTTTATTGATTACAATGATTTTCTAGATGTGGCTGACGTGATCATTGAAGAATCTGACCTGACTGGCGTACTACAGATCGCTAGTTTTCATCCTATGTATCAATTCGTGGGAACTACCCCAGAGGATGTTACGAACTGCACTAACCGTTCCCCTTTCCCTATGCTGCATCTTTTAAGAGAAACAAGCCTGGATAAAGCCACTGCAACGCTGACCGATGCAAATCTTATCGTCGAACGTAATTTACAAACCATGATTACCCTAGGCCATGATGGCTGGATAGATTTGCAGTTAGAACTGAATAAATCTCTACGCTAAACACTCCTGCCATTTCTACTATCTGACCAGTGCCTTGGTCAGCTTTCCTAAATCTGCTTTCTAATTTGTTCCACTGCATTCGACGCTTCATGCGATTCAAATGCAGTTTCGCGTTTAAACGCTATTCGCCTCCCCAAACCAAATTTTTTGCCAAAAGCTTATTTTTTTACCTACGAATGTTGCCAGATTCACTAATTCTTTGTGACTTTGCGCGAGGTCAAACGGAATTAACAATATATTAATTAAAATCAAGTTAAGGCATGGAAACTTTCCGACTTGGTAAGTATTTTCAGATGCCGGATCTCTCAAAAAATTTAGATTTATTAACTTTTCCACCGATTAGATGTTCCGACCAATTAAAAACGTTGAGAGTAAACATCAAGTTAGTGAAATTTTTACTTTTGTTGCTATTTTATTATTAAATTACTTATTCAAAGTTTTTAATGCATCAGGGGCATAGGCTGATCGCGTCGCAGTACCCAGAACGTCTGTGATGCCACTCATCCAATGCAATTTATTCACTAACTGCTATAAGGAATCCGCACTCACATGACAATTCACTTCGAAAACCAAGACAGCAGCCGGCTTGCTGATCAACTTGCTTACGATCCCAACAACCTACTCGACACGCTTATAGAGAAGCTGCATCTAAAAAATGATGCTGCTCTGTCCAGAGCATTAGAAGTGGCGCCGCCCGTGATTAGTAAAATTCGCCATCGACGGCTTCCAGTTGGAGCGTCACTGCTCATACGCATGCACGAAGTCAGTGATTTGAGTATTCGTGAACTACGCACTCTGATGGGGGATAGACGCGAAAAATTCCGTATCAGTGACAAGCAATTTAAACCCAAGCAAGCGAGTCATTAAACGAACTAACGCGGATTCAGGCAGTACGGTTAGTCGTGTGAGCCGTACTGCCTGAGGATGTGTTTAGGACAATGTCATGCAGGAAAAACACCTGTAGAGAGATAGCGATCACCACGATCACACACTATAAAAACAATCACCGCATCTTCAACTGTTTGCGATATTCGCAACGCAACTTCGCATGCGCCTGCGGCTGAAATTCCCGCAAAAATTCCTTCTTCTACTGCCATGCGACGCGCCATTTGCTCTGCGACTGCCTGACTGACGT
>CAYUDI010000124.1:6013-7664 GCA_964443585.1 uncultured Bifidobacterium sp. | reverse complement strand
AGAGCCATTTTTCAATAATCCCACCGGCACCACAAAACTAGGTAACTTTGCTTCGCAATATATTGATTTATCGTTGCAGCATTCGATACAAGTGCATGATCACGTCACACCTACCGTCAGGGATGAACGCTCGGCCGATTTGCAAGGTGTGAATCACGGCACGGTATCGGTAAAAGCCATAGATCAAAGTATTGTTGCCTCTGCAGCCATGGTGGCGCTGGGCAAATTAGGTATGACCGATGCAGGTGGTGCCTCAAGGCGCCGTTCCTCAGGAGAGCATTACAAGTCATTAACTTGGGATGTCATGCATTCTCGAGGCATGATTACCACGACTACCTTCACCCGAGCCGATATTGACCGAGCCTTTGTTAACACACGATCGTCTGGTGCCGACGCGCTCGCGTTGACTAAACCGAATGAACCGGCGCTAATTTTTCACACAGCATTGATTAGCTTGCCATCGATAGGCCGCAATTTACTCGACAGTGAAGGCTGGCGCTATCTCAGTAGCAGTCGCCGTCAGGCCCAGGCGCTGCTCGTGACGGAGGATGGGCCATTAGCTGCAGTACATGATTTGGCACTCAGAGTTCCGGACGAATTGCCTTTTATCGTTAAGCAAAATGGACAAATTTTGAAAATCCAAAGCCTGCCCTATGACAAAGGCTTGAAGGTACCGGGATTTTCTTCAAAAACCGTCACAGCAAATCAATCAGAAGATCCTGATAAAAGTGCTTTTTTAAATTGTTCCTCATCCACGGGTGACCCACGGTGCTTGCATCGCCAAACTAGCCCCACGCAGGCCAATCATCGAATGAAAGCGTATTTTTTGGTGGTTGATAAATCAACACCATTGGATCCCACCAAGCCATTTGAACTAATTTTCAAATTAGGTCGCCAATTTGGAACAAATTTCGTACTTACCCGCGTAGAAAAACGAGAATTCCCTATCCCATATGACTTTAATGGATGGCCTGCAAAATTCTATGATGTTATTGATACCGATTGGCTAGCTCTGGATTGGATGAAAGTTTGGCAGAAGCGTTGGATAGAAATTACTGTACTGCTTACCGGCTTAGTGCTGTTGACGGCAGGTCTGATTGCACAACAACGTCTCAGTGCTACGAGCCGGCGCTTAAAAATTCTTCGTACAGCATATTTAATCTTCACATTAGGATTTATTGGTTGGTATGCCCAAGGGCAGCTAACAATCATTAATGTGACAGCGGCTGTGGAATCGCTTTCAGGGGGTGGTGATCTGAGCTTTCTTTTAAATGATCCGATGACGGTGATACTCTGGATTTTCGTTGGAATCACGCTGTTAGTTTGGGGTCGTAGTACGTTTTGTGGATGGTTGTGTCCATTTGGCGCATTACAAGAACTAATCAGTATGATCGCCAATACTGTGGGCGTACATCAGCGTCGGTTGCATACAGCCTTGGATGCTAAACTCAAGTGGATCAAGTACATCGTGCTGGCTACGATTATCGGATCCATTTTTGTTGCACCATCATTTTCTGAGATGGCAGTAAAAATCGAACCCTTTGAAACAGCCATCAGTTTTTATTTCATGCGCGACTGGCCCTACATACTCTGGGCCGTAGTTTGTCTAGTGTTAGGTGTGGTGGTATATCGCGGCTACTGTCGCTACATA
>CAYUDI010000124.1:4421-6003 GCA_964443585.1 uncultured Bifidobacterium sp. | reverse complement strand
ATTGGCGGCGGTGAATATACTGCAGCGCTGGTCGTGGATACCGCGGCGCCAGGAATGTGGTACACCTTGCCAGTCATGTCGTCATCGCTGTGAGTACCAGGCCATCACGCAAACAGGTACCATTAACTACAGTGAATGTTTTCAATGCCTTGATTGCGTAGCGATTTATCAAGACCCAGAGCGATGCCTGCCTTTAATACAAGAGCGTAAAGCAGATATGCACATTATTAAAATCACCGAGGTAGCAAGATCATGATGCAACGACGACAGGTACTGCGTTGGGGTTGGGGCCTGTTAGCCGCCTCAGCATTCGGCAATGTATCAGCCTTAGACTCACACTCCCGTAGTTTGCGCAATTCTGAAAAACTGATTTGGCGTGAGCGTGCATTAGTTGGTTTTGGAACGACCTTGTGGATCAAGGCAGCGCATGAAAATGCCGACTTGATTGAAGAGGCTCTCGCGGCTGCTGTGCAAACTATACGTCGCGTAGAACGCCAAATGAGTTTGTTCGATCCCGAGAGCCAGTTAAGTCGTTTAAACCGCGCAGGCTCACTAAAAAAACCAGACGCAGAATTATTTTCAGTTTTGAAGATTGCAGAACATATATCTCGGCATAGTCAGGGTGCATTCGATATCAGCATGCAGCCTTTATGGGATAGTTGGTCTAAGGCTGCAGTACAAAAAAATGTACCCGATATGCGTGAAATCCAACGTGCACGTAACTTAGTTAATTGGCGCGCAGTAAACGCTACCCCCGAAATAGTGCGGCTGCAATTGCCAGGTATGGGTTTATCGTTGAACGGCATTGCGCAAGGCTATGCAGCAGATAGAGTGCGTGACACCTTACATGCACATGGTATTCGTCATGCGTTAATTGATGCGGGTGAAACTGCTTTATTAGGAAATGCGCCGAATGACAAGCCATGGAATCTCGGCATAGAAAGTTCAGCATCTCTTGCTAAAAACTCAGCAATAAAAAAATCAATTCACCCTTTAGAAGGTCAACGCTTAGTTGAGTCTCCAGTGGTGATCAATGATGGCCGTGCTATGGCAACGTCTTCGGATGCCCATACGACATTTAGCGAAGATCATCGTTACCACCATATTCTTAACCCTCACACGGGTTATTCGCCTGTGTATTGGTCATCGGTGACAGTGTTGGCCTCTAGCTGCGTTGTAGCCGATGCCCTAACTAAAGTATTTTTCATGACACCACCTAATCACGTGTTGGCGAAAGCTCAGTCGTGGAATGTGGATGTGGTGATGCAAGATAAATCTGGCAAATGGTTAGCAAGCTCGGGAGCTCCACTGCGTGAAAAAAATAGCTGAAACTAGCCGGCATTTGATAAATTGATTTTCTTCCGGCGGTTTTTCGCAAACTGCTACTTGAGGCTGATAGCCAGTATGGCATATCAGCTTATTTTTATTTAAAGGTTTTGTTCATGTCGAGTGTAGTCACACAATTAGATATCACGTCTCTGGGTTTAACCCACTATAACGATAAGATACCGTCGTCGGTTGCACAAGCTATGCATGCGCATACACATTCAGACGTCGTCTTGGTTCCGCTCGATAAGCAAGC
>CAYUDI010000124.1:0-4411 GCA_964443585.1 uncultured Bifidobacterium sp. | reverse complement strand
TGCAGGTCGCCGAACCGATAGTCATCTCAATGTCAAAAATCGTATAGAGAAATTGGGCGGCAATATGATTAGCGGCTGGAGTTTGGATAGAAACAAAAAGCAGATTAATGACGGAATTTTTCGCTGGGTGTTTCATTCCAACTGGCTTAGTCCAGAAAACCAGTTAGTCAATATAACGATAGACACGAAACAAAAATTCTCTGAAAAACATACCTTTTGGCATGACACAACACGGCTACCCAATGTAGTTGAGGGATATGCGTATAACGATATTTTCATCACTACCAACCGATTGGTAGCAGAAAAATTTAAAGTTCATGCAGGTAAGCTATATTGGTTTGCTAGTGGGCTTTTTAAGCCTATAGAGGATAACGATGGTATTTGTTACTGGCTTACCGAAGACTATCGAGGAAATTTTGATAGGCTGGAAAAAGAATATGGCGTTCGTTTATTCAAAACTGAAAAAGGGTACATGCCTACCGAAAAATCAGTTCCTGATTTGGAGAATGACGAACGAACAGCTGACATGCTTTTCAGGTTTTACATGCAAATGAATTGATACCAGTTTTAAGCAGTCAGCAGATTTTCGGCATTGATGTGTCGACAGTGAACTTACCGAATAGCGGCAGGCGAAACAGTAGAGCCTGAGGCACCATACAATTTTAGGGGCTGCATGCTGAAGGCAAATTCATAGATTTTTTTCGCTGCCAGCTCATCGAGTTTCATGTTTTCCAGCAGATGTATGCCATGCACTACCAGAAAAATTTGATGACCAGGCAAACTCAGTTCTTTGTCAGGATTGGGTGATACCTCTATGGGCCAGTTGTCCGATCCTATAAGTAGCGGATCAAGTTTGGCCAGCCATTCTGCTGCAGCTGTTCCTACACCTGGGCATGTTTTAACAAAGCGCGCGTTATCTTTGCCATACAGTTGTCCCCATCCTGTGTGAATCAAAATAGCATCGCCCGCTTGTATGCTTATACCTTGCTTTGCCACTGTCCCTTCCAAATCAGCGACTGTAATCTCATACGTGTCGCCTAACATAGCGACTCCTTTGTAGCTGGCCACATCCAGCATTACCCCTCGCGCAAAAAAAGTACCTACTTTTTCTATACCTAGCTTGTTAAAGCCAGACCGTGTTGAAATATCGTCTTGCTTAAAGCAGTTGTACATCGAGTCGCCATGAGTTTGATGGGAAAAACCATCAAACTGCGTGCCTATCTGCCCAAATTCGCCGGTCATGATTTCTTCATTACTGCCACGTTTGTTGGCACCTGAATTCATGAAGGTACGTTTGGTTGTCAAATTCATGGTGCGCGTGCCAAAGAAGGGCATGCCGGGTCCGAGTACGTGTCCCAGTTCGATGATTTCTCCGGTTTTGATAAGTTTGGCGCCACGCAAAACAGTTTCAGGATTTTTCATGTGATTACCTGACCCGCGCTCATCACCTGCACCCCACTTGGAGGGGCAGCGTGCGGATTCAGTGGGTGGGCGCCACTGCGCATTAGCCATCAACGGAATAGCGAGTAAAAATGCAGCGCAAGCCATAAGTAAAGATTTCATCAACATGACTCCGTCGGGTAAACAGGGGGATGGTAAATGTGGACTAGCATAGCAGTCATTTGTTCGGCTATAGCCAACGAAGATGGTTAATTTAGGCGATTCAATACCGATCTCGCGAGCCGTAGAATGCGATAGCTAGCCAACTGCACGCTACTTTTTTGCGTTAACAGTGTTGTGCGTCGCGGCGAGTGGCGCGCTGTTAGCACCAAATAACGTGTTCAAAAATGAGGCAAATCGCTCGGCAGGTTCGTAGCTTGCTAGCACGTGAGATATTGCCTTGCTGGATTCGAAGTAACGCGGCGAAGACAGCATCTTGATGACGCTGTCGCGAATCGATGCAGGGGATACGGAGGCAAGGCGCAGTTCGCGCACCGCATTACGCGCAACAAAGGGCGCAATGGTCATTTGCTGATCCATGTTGGAGGGAATCGCAAGCATGGGTACGCCGACTTTAAGGCATTGATGGAGCATCATCGAACCACCATTACCAATCACCAGTGCAGCTAGTGCGGTAACGCGAGATCCGGGTAAATAATCCGCACTGTAGGCATTGTCTGGAAGGTGCTGCAGTGTTGTGCGACCCGCTGTGCTTAGTACAACGCAGACAGGCAAATCCGCTAGACCTTGCACTATCGCAGGCAGTAAATCTATGCTGCCAGAGCTACCCATAGAAACATATATCAGTGGACAATCAACCGGGAGCGCGTTCCACCAATAAGGTAAACGAATAGGCGGCTCCCACACGATGGGGCCTATAAAATGGTGATGCTTCGGTACCGAATCCATTGGATTCATTTTCTCTGCTTCTGCATAGAGCACATGGTCCGCTTCTGCGTACACACGCTGCAGCCGCATGCCCAGAGTAGGTAGTCCAAATTGTCGGCGTGCTTGGGTCATCGGCCAGGCATAGCGTGCAAACATCGGAGGCAAAAATATTTCCGCTAGTTGTGCCATACGTCGAGCGCCAATGATGTGGGCAGGCCAAAGGTCGGGCATGTCAGGCAAACGATAGCGGCCGCGAAAGTACAGACTCCAATGCGTGTTGGTGATGGTTGCGTAGGGAATGTGCCGCAGTGTGGTTGCAATGCGCATAGACAAACGAAAATCTGCCACAACTAAATCAGGTTGCACTTCATCCAGCAAATTCAGATCTTCCTCGGCATCGGCGCACAGTGTCGCACTGCTATACGGCGGGCTGCCTTGTGCCAAGGCGGCGAGAAAATCATGGGAATCTTGTGTGTGAATCGTATGAAATTGACCCACCAGCGATGCAAGCATAGAACGGTAGCGCGCATCGCAGGCAAAGTGCACTTCGTAGTGGCGGGAATCGAGTCCTTTTGCAAGCTGCAATGGACGACATATGTGTGCCAATGTGACGCCGTTACCGACGAAGAGTATGCGCCTACGCATGGAATCTCAATTAAAAGCTAGCTCTAGGCATGAAGACATAGGGAGTTTGATACGACCGTTTTGCGGCAGTCGAAATCGTCATCGTTTTAGTGTAGTAAATAAATAGGGGATGTTAAAGCGGGCTCGATCGAGCTTAGGGAACTTATGAAACATCGTTCTAGCAAGGCGGGTGCTAAGAAAAGTGATGTGACGCTCATGTACGATGATCTTCCATTCCCGTCGATCCCACGGAATTAGGCGGGGTAGGTTGGAATAACAAGGCGGCGCAACTTTACTGGGACGATGTTGCATACATCGGATGTGTGCAATACCCACATCCTCTGACGTAATTTAATAGTGCATTGCCAACACACAAAAAAGCAATAGAGTCCTCGCTCTCAACTTCAGACGCAGATTATTCCAAGACCACCTGCGCTAAGTTCATGCACAAGTGAGTCTATGAAAAAAGCAGAAATAAACAGAGATTTCATCAGCGGTAATCTGTTGATGAAAAATGTTAGTGGGTGTGGGTGATATGACGCGTGACGAGCTCTGCAATGGCTATGGATGATGTTAGGCCGGGCGACTCAATGCCAAGCAGATTCACTAATCCGGCCACGCCATGGGTAGCAGGGCCTTGTAAAAAAAAATCTGCATCAGGTTCACCAGCACCGACTAATTTGGGACGTATGCCGGAGTAAGCAGGTAGCAGTGCACCATCATGCAGTTTGGGCCAGTAGCGTCGGATGTGTTCGTAAAATTTTTCGCCCCGGCTCGCATCAACATCGTAATTAATGTCATCTACCCATTGCACATCGGGGCCAAAGCGACCTTGCCCTCCCAAATCTAACGTGTAGTGCACTCCCAGCCCACCGGGTTCTGGCAGGGGATAAACCAAACGACTAAAGGGGGCTTTTCCAGCGAGTGAAAAATAATTACCTTTTGCAAAGCGTACTTTTGGTAAGTGCTGAGTCGGTAGGGCGGTAATACGTGACGCTACAGTAGCCGCATGCAGCCCGGCAGCATTAATCACAATACCTGCACTTATAGAAGCAGGGGCATCGCCGCCAGTGATTACTGTGAAGGTATCATCGTCTTTAGTGATGCGCTCTACCGGGGTACGCAAGGCGAGTACTGCACCATGGCGTTCGGCATCACCTTGCAATGCCAACATAAAACCATGACTGTCAATAATACCTGTCGATGGCGAAAACAAGGCTGCTGTACATTCAACTTCAGGTTCAAGTGCCAGAGCTTGTGCGCGACTTATTACAGTTAAATCAGTAACACCGTTGTTGTGTGCTTTTGTTTTGATGGTTTCCAGCTGGTGTTCTTGCGCTGCTGACGTTGCCACGATTAGTTTTCCACATTGTCGATGCTCGACGCCATAGTCTTTTCTAGATTCCTAGAGCAGCTTTTTTCCACGAATGCACAGAACTGCTTTTAAAGAACCCACAGG
>CAYUDI010000123.1:2198-7710 GCA_964443585.1 uncultured Bifidobacterium sp. | reverse complement strand
TTATTGCCTGACCATCCATTGTTAACTCGCTCACCCCGGCATTATCCCTGCCATGCTGGGCAGCACTGGGTATGGGACGGCGTGGAATTCGATATGCTGCACCCGCAGGCGAACCACTTGCAAAACACCACACTGACGCCAAATTCACGCAGCTGCACTTTACGAATCCGCTATCGCGACCGTGTGGTGCTGCTTACGGGTGATATAGAAGCAGCGCAAGAACGTGCGCTGGTGGAGCGTACAAGGCAGCAATTAGTGGCAGATGTTTTGTTGGCTCCTCACCATGGCAGCGGCACATCGTCGACGCAAGTATTTCTTGAAGCGGTACATCCATCGGTGGCACTGTTTCAGGTGGGATATCGCAATCGCTACCGCCACCCTAAGCATGAAGTCGTGCAGCGCTACAGTGATCGCGGCATTTTGGCTTTACGTACAGACCAAACGGGTGCTGTTCGCATGATGGTGGACGAGACTATCCGCTGGTCTACGTATCGCTGTGAGCATCAGCGTTACTGGAGTAGTGAGCCATGCTCGGAGAGACAATGAATTACAGAATTAACGCGACGAGTATTTAGTAAGTAGTGGTTGGACACGCTATTTTTGTGTTTGATTGTGCACAGGTGCCTGACCAAATGGCAGATTCAGGACGGCAGCGCTTTGCGGTATAATTTCAATTTCACGCTAGTGCCTTTTGGCTATCCTGTAATGACCAAGTTTGTATTTGTCACTGGCGGCGTCGTGTCATCCCTTGGTAAAGGGATTGCAGCAGCGTCTCTGGCCGCGATACTTGAATCGCGCGGCCTCAAAGTCACCCTACTCAAGTTAGACCCCTACATCAATGTTGATCCTGGAACCATGAGTCCGTTCCAGCACGGCGAAGTATTCGTCACCGATGATGGTGCCGAGACTGACCTGGATTTGGGGCATTACGAGCGCTTTATCACCGCGCGTATGAAAAAAGTCAATAATTTCACCACCGGCCAAATTTATGAATCCGTGATCCGTAAAGAGCGCCGCGGCGAATACCTCGGCAAGACGGTTCAGGTTATTCCTCATATCACCAACGAGATTCAAGAATTCATCCATCGCGGAGCTGAAGGCTTTGATGTCGCTATCGTAGAAATTGGTGGCACGGTTGGCGATATCGAATCACTTCCATTTCTTGAGGCAGCTAGGCAGTTATCCCTGCGCGGCGGCCGTAATCATGCTGCGTTTGTGCATCTCACGCTAGTACCGTATCTGGTGTCAGCTGGCGAACTTAAAACCAAGCCTACGCAACACAGCGTCCAAAAATTACGCGAGATTGGTATTTCGCCCGATGCCTTGTTGTGTCGCGCAGACCGGCCAATTCCAGAAGATGAACGCAGTAAGATTTCTTTGTTCTCGAATGTCGAAGAAGGGGCAGTGATTTCTGTATGGGATGCCGATACGATTTATAAAATTCCACAAATGCTGCACGATCAAGGACTTGATCGCATCGTTTGCGACAAACTAGCCTTGTCACCTAAGCCCGCTGATTTGTCTATGTGGAGTAAATTAATTGATTCGCTTGAGCATCCTAAGCATGAAGTGAATATCGCTATGGTCGGTAAATATGTCGACTTAACAGAATCGTATAAATCACTCACAGAAGCATTGCGTCATGCGGGTATACATACTGAATCACGCGTGAATATTGAATATGTAGATTCTGAAGAAATAGAAACTCAGGGCCCAAGCAGGCTTTCACGATTTGATGCCATTTTGGTGCCAGGTGGTTTTGGTAAGCGCGGAGTCGAAGGTAAAATTGCCGCTGCGCGTTATGCACGCGAGAACAAAGTACCCTATCTTGGCATTTGTCTCGGTATGCAAGTCGCTTTGATTGAGTACGCACGTAATGTGGCTGGCTTAAAAAATGCCAACTCGACAGAGTTTGATCCGGACACAGAAAACCCAGTGGTTGCACTCATCACTGAGTGGCAAAACCACGATGGTATGGTTGAGCGTCGCGATGCTAATTCCGATCTGGGTGGCACCATGCGGCTGGGTGCGCAAACCTGCGCTGTTAAACCCGGTACGCTGGCAGCAGAAATTTATGGTGATGAAGTGACTGAACGTCATCGCCATCGCTACGAAGCGAATAATCATTATCTCGATCGTGTAGAAAAAACCGGTTTGGTTATTTCAGCCCGCACACCTCATGAATCGTTGTGCGAGATCATGGAATTACCGCGCGCAGGTGAGCATGCTCACCCGTGGTACATGGGCGTGCAATACCACCCCGAGTTCAAATCCACGCCACGTGCTGGCCACCCCTTGTTTATTTCGTTTATTCAGGCCGCGCTGGCGCACAAAGACACGACCGGACACAGGAAAGCCGCATGAAACTCTGTGGATTTGATGTTGGTTTAGACCATCCATTTTTTCTCATCGCCGGGCCCTGCGTAATCGAGTCTGAGCAGATGGCTTTGGATACTGCCGGTGCGCTCAAAGAAATGACCGCTGCTCTGGGTATACCCTTTATTTACAAATCATCATTCGATAAAGCTAACCGTTCTTCGGGCTCGTCGTTTCGTGGTTTGGGTATGGAAAAGGGCCTCGAAATTCTGGCTACAGTAAAAAAACAGATACACGTACCGGTACTGACCGACGTGCATGAAGTGCATGAAATAACGCCAGTAGCTGCCGTCGTTGATGTGATGCAAACGCCAGCATTTTTGTGCAGACAAACAAATTTCATACGTGCGTGTGCTCAATCTGGCATACCGGTCAATATCAAAAAAGGGCAGTTTCTAGCTCCCGGTGACATGAAAAATGTGATCGACAAAGCGCGTGAAGCCGCACGCGAAGCTAACCTGCCCACTGATGTATTTATGGCGTGTGAACGCGGCGTATCGTTCGGATACAACAATCTGGTTTCGGATATGCGATCCCTTGCCATCATGCGCGAAACCGGTTGCCCTATCGTGTTTGATGCCACCCACTCGGTGCAGTTGCCGGGCGGGCAGGGCAGCACCTCCGGTGGTCAGCGTGAATTTGTACCCGTATTGGCGCGTGCAGCCATCGCGGTAGGTATTTCGGGATTGTTCATGGAAACCCATCCTGATCCTGCCCATGCGAAATCCGATGGCCCCAACGCTGTGCCTCTGCACCGTATGCGCGAGTTGCTAGCGAGTTTGGTAGCGATCGATCGCGTGGTTAAATCTCAACCCATGCTTGAAAATGATTTTTCGTAGTCGGAAGACCCCTTAATACTGCATGCAATAACTATCAATCAGTCTGGAGAAATGAATGAGTGCAATCGTTGACATCATTGGCCGCGAAATTCTTGATTCGCGAGGCAATCCTACGGTCGAATGCGATGTACTGCTGGAGTCAGGTGTCATGGGCCGTGCAGCCGTGCCCTCAGGTGCCTCCACGGGATCGCGTGAAGCTATTGAATTACGTGATGGCGACGCTAAGCGTTACCTGGGTAAAGGCGTGCTCAAAGCCTGTGAAAACATCAATACTGAAATCTCCGAAGCCATTATGGGTTTGGATGCGAGTGAACAAGCCTTCTTAGATCACACGATGATCGATCTGGATGGCACGGATAACAAAGCCAGGTTGGGCGCGAATGCGATGCTGGCCGTATCAATGGCAGTGGCCAAAGCCGCTGCTGAAGAAGCGGGCTTGCCTTTGTATCGCTATTTTGGTGGATCAGGCGCTATGCAAATGCCTGTGCCCATGATGAATGTGATCAATGGCGGTGCGCATGCAGATAACAATCTGGACATTCAAGAGTTCATGATTATCCCGGTGGGCGCACCTAGTTTTCGAGAGGCAGTTCGCTATGGTGCCGAAGTATTTCATCACCTAAAAAAAATCCTGCATGAAAAAGGCCTGACCACATCAGTGGGTGATGAAGGCGGTTTTGCACCTTCGGTCAAAAGCCATGAAGAAGCCATACAGTTGATTTTGCAGGCGATAGAAAAAGCAGGGTACGAGCCGGGTACACAGATTGCACTGGGACTCGATTGTGCAGCCTCTGAATTTTACAAAGACGGTAAATACCACCTCGCAGGCGAGGGCTTGGTTTTGTCTTCTGGCGACTTCACCAATTTGCTCTCGACCTGGTGCGATAAGTACCCCATCATCTCAATTGAAGATGGCATGCATGAAAGCGACTGGGATGGCTGGGCCACACTGACCAAAGCACTCAGTACCAAAGTGCAGCTGGTGGGTGATGATTTATTCGTAACCAACACAAAAATTTTGCGTGAAGGTATTGATAAAAAAATCGCTAATTCGATACTGATCAAGATTAATCAAATCGGCACACTCACCGAAACGTTTGCCGCCATAGAGATGGCTAAGCGTGCTGGATATACCGCGGTGATTTCGCATCGCTCCGGTGAGACAGAAGATTCAACCATTGCTGATATTGCGGTGGGTATGAATGCGCTACAAATTAAAACGGGTTCCATGTCACGTTCGGATCGCATGGCCAAATACAACCAACTCCTGCGCATTGAGGAAGATCTTGGCGATATCGCCAGCTACCCGGGTCGTCAGGCGTTTTACAACCTGAAATAAGCCCCTATGCCAGCCGTAGTTCTCACGCGGTCTGGCCTCGGGCTGACGGATTATGCCGTGCGACTGATAATTATTGGTCTTACCGTATTACTCATACTAATCCAGTACCCTTTGTGGCTGGGTAAAGGCAGTTGGCTACGCGTTTGGGATTTGTCACGTCAGCTTGATAGCTCGCTGGTTAAAGAGCAGGAGCTGCGTGAGCGTAACGCCAAGTTGGCATCAGAAGTGCAGGATTTAAAAGAGGGTACCGGTGCGCTGGAAGAACGTGCTCGTTATGAGTTGGGTCTGATCAAAGATAACGAAATGTTTGTCCAGATACTCGAGGCCGAGATCAAAAAGCCGACCGAAACGACACCGCCTGCATCCCGCCCATGAGTTGGCTAGTGACTGCCCTTAGTTTTACCCTACTTAATGCGGTAATTCGCCCGGTAACTGCACCGCTTGAGTAATCACCTCTGAAGCAAATAGCTGCTTGCAGTCCACCGCGTCAAACGCGTAGTGTCTCCCGCAAAAATCACAATCGATGGCTAATTCACCCAACTCGGTGAGCGCCGAATCAACTTCATCTTTCCCTAACATTTTGAGCATATTACCGACGCGCTCGCGCGTGCAAGTGCAATGAAATTGTGGATGACGCGGTTCAAACACACGTACCGTTTCTTCCCAATAGAGCCGCTGTAACAAGGTCATGATATCTGTCGCTAGCATTTCTTTTTGCGTGACAGTGGAGGCCAGCATCACCGTTCTGTTCCAAGTGTCTGCATCGCTGGCAGCACCTTCTTGTAGCCCACCTTCGGTCGGTAGTTTTTGCAATAGCAAACCACGCGATGTGTGTTCATCTGCTGCTAGCCACAAGCGGGTATCGAGTTGTTCTGAGCGCAGCATGTAATTTTCTATGACGGTGGCAATCGTATCGCCATCGAGTGACACAATGCCTTGGTAAGCCTGCTGCCCGGGA
>CAYUDI010000123.1:0-2188 GCA_964443585.1 uncultured Bifidobacterium sp. | reverse complement strand
TGACCTTCTGCATTAACTAGCTGCTGAAGTTTTGCATCATCTGCAACCTGCACACCTTCGGCAAGTTTGGCAGTAGCACGCAGTCGTAATGAGGCATCGCATTCAACTACCAACAATACTACCGGACCATCACCGTGTATCTGCATAATGATGGAGCCATTGAATTTGAGATTGGCAGACAACAGAGCTGCTGCCGACATCATTTCACCTAGCATAGTAGCTACTGGAGGAGGATAAGCGCGTAAAGCTTGTACCTGTTTCCATGCATCGGAAATTTCTACTAATTCACCGCGTACATGCGAGTGCTCAAACATAAATTTTTGTAACGTATCCATAGGCTTAATCAATGCGCGAGAGTTGTTGCCGAAAATAAGCTGCTCGTTCTATGTAGGTCTGCACGCCTTTTTGTATATCACTCATCTGCTTATCGGTCAGTTCGCGTACTGCTTTTGCAGGGGAACCCATAATCAGCGAATTATCTGGAAACTCTTTACCTGACGTGACTAAAGCACCGGCAGCTACCAGACAATTTTTTCCGATTTTTGCGCCATCTAACACCACTGCTTGTATACCAATTAGACTGCCATCGCCCACAGTACAGCCATGCAGCATGGCTTGATGACCTATGGTGACATTTTTACCTACAGTGAGTGGATAACCCATATCGGTATGCAGTACTGCGCATTCCTGCACATTGCTGCCTTCGCCTATCGATATTCGTTCATTGTCGCCGCGCAGTGCCGCACCAAACCAGATACTGGTGTTGGCCGCGAGTTGGACATTACCTATTACGCTAGCGGAGTCGGTGACATAGGCGCTAGCATCAACATCAGGTGTGTGCTCGCCAATTTTATAAATAGCCATAAGAGTTCATTACAATAGAGGACGTTAATTAATGGCGCATTTTACTCCTGACTTGATGAGCTATTCTCACACTGATTTTTCCTACGCCCCTGAGTTACGCAACCAGGCGGGTGTACTTCTGCGCGTAACAAGCGCGCACAATAAAGCAGAAGACACCATGGCCTTGCGCACCGCATGGCTAGCTGGCCAGTTAACGCTCGATTCGCCCCTGCATTTCATACCCGAGCCTGGTATTCCAGGACGACCCGAATCACCGACATTGGTAGCGCCACGGGAGGTGGGTCACCGCTCTATGACCACTGTTGAAGGGCGCGCTGCATTAATACACGCGCTCGCTCATATCGAATTTAATGCCATTAATCTGGCATTAGATGCACTGTGGCGATTTGCAGATATGCCCGAGGCGTACTACACCGATTGGCTCAAGGTAGCGGCTGAGGAAGCACTGCATTTTTCGTTACTGTCATCGCATCTGCAAAGTCTCGGTTTTGCGTATGGTGATTTTGCGGCCCACAATAGTTTGTGGGAGATGGCAGAAAAAACGAATGGTGATGTACTGGCACGCATGGCGCTTGTGCCGCGCACACTGGAAGCACGCGGATTGGATGCTACACCTGGTGTGCGTAGCAAGTTAGCGCAGGCAGGGGATATGGCCGCAGCGCAGATACTCGATATTATTTTGCGCGATGAAATTGGTCATGTCGAGGTAGGTAATCGCTGGTACCGCTGGTGTTGTGAGCAGCGTGGTCTGGATTTGTTATCTACTTATCAGGAGCTTGCGCTACGTTACAAAGCGCCTGTGTTACGTGGTCCGTTCAACCTAGAAGCGCGCCGACAAGCCGGCTTTATGGAATCGGAACTCGCTGCTTTGCAAGGTGAGCAAATTTGAACACGATTTTATTTTTGATGAGCGCGTTCTTCCTCAAGCAAACGTAGCACTCGACGTTGCACTTTGCCGGTGGTTGTCATAGGTAAGGCATCAATAAATTCAATTTCTTTGGGGTATTCATACGGCGCCAGCAAGCCGCGCACATGCTGCTGTAACTCTGTAATAAGTGCGGTATCGTAGGCCGCGCTGCGGAGTGTTCCTTCGGTGAGCACCACAAATGCTTTAATTAAATTACCTCTGTCTGCATCTGGCTTAGGTACCACGGCGGCATTCGCTACGGCGGTATGTTTGACTAAACAATTTTCTATTTCTGATGGGCCTATTCGGTAGCCTGCTGACTTAAACATATCATCAGCCCGGCCTCGATACCAAAGGTAACCATCTGCATCAATCTGCGCAAGATCACCAGTGCGCAACCAGTCGCCACTGTATTTA
>CAYUDI010000122.1:0-7725 GCA_964443585.1 uncultured Bifidobacterium sp. | reverse complement strand
ACCTCGCCGTCCACCAGGGCGAGATCCTTGGGCTGATTGGTCCGAATGGATCAGGCAAAAGCACCACGGTGAATTTGATTACTGGCGTGTACCAGCCCACCGCAGGTTCCTTACACTTTAAGGGACAGGATATTTCGCGACGCGATCTTCACGAGCGCTCTGAACTTGGCATCTCACGTACTTTCCAGAATATTCGTCTGTTTGGCAATCTCTCAGTCTGGCAGAACCTGTGGGCCGCGCGAGTGGTAAGAGAGAAAGGCTGGGCTGGTTTTCGTGATCGTTGGCTCTCTGGTGCCAGTGCTGCGCGCGAACAAGCCGAAGCATTGCTCGAATTTGCCGACCTGGCTCACAAGCGCGACATGCTTGCCAGTGAGCTCGCTTTTGGTGAGCAGCGCCGGCTGGAGCTGATCCGTGCCGCTGCCACCGATGCCGAGTTATTGCTGCTTGATGAGCCAGCCGCCGGCATGAATGCCGAAGAAATTCATGATCTCGATGTGCGCATTCGCAGCCTGCGCGACAAGGGTCACACCATTTTGCTTATCGAGCACCACATGGAACTCGTGATGGGCGTGTGCGACCGTGTGGCCGTGCTGAACTTTGGTCGCAAGATCGCAGAGGGCACCCCGGCGCAGGTCCAACAGGATGCACAGGTTCGTGCGGCCTACCTGGGTGCCGACGAGCGTCTCGCCGGCTGATTCAGCTTTCGACAATTTTTTATTTAGTGCCACAACTTAAACATTATGCTGGAAATAACTGACCTAGCGACGTCCTATGGCAAGATCGAGGCGCTCAGAGGGGTATCTCTGTCGGCCAATGCGGGTGAGGTTACGTGCCTGCTTGGGCCCAATGGCGCTGGAAAATCCACGCTCATGCTGACCCTCTCGGGCATACTCAAGCCTCAACGCGGCTCGGTAAAATTTGACGGCGAAGAAATCGTTGGCAAGACCCCGGCCGAAATCGTCTCGCGTGGCATGGCGCTGGTTCCTGAAAACCGGCTTGTTTTCCCGGCGCTCACTGTTCGCGAAAACCTGATGGCCGGTGCATACCGGCGGCGTGATACCCAAGGTATTCGAAGTGATATCGATGCCATGTTCGGGCGTTTCGCGCCGCTCAGAGCGCGTGAAGCTCAGCTCGCCGGAACCCTCTCTGGTGGCGAGCAGCAAATGCTGGCCGTCGCGCGCGCGCTGATGTCGCGTCCGCGCCTTCTGCTGATGGACGAGCCATCCGTCGGCCTGGCGCCTCTGGTGGTGGCAGAGATCTTTTCCATAATCAGCCAGCTGCACAGCGAAGGCGTGAGCCTGTTTCTGGTAGAGCAAAATGCGAATATGGCACTCAAAGTGGCTCAGCATTTCTACTTGATGGAGCAGGGGCGCGTGAGCTTCTCTGGTGGCCCGGGAGCATTGGCCGAAGATGACCTGATTCAGCGCGCCTACCTCGGGCGACAACGCAAGACCTGAGTCATTCGGGATAGAGCCATGCTCGATGTGCTGCAGCTAACGTTGGACGGACTCCTTGATGGCGGCGTGTATGCACTGCTTGCGCTGGGTCTGTCACTGACCTTTGGTTGCTTGCGAAGGCTGAATCTGGCCTACGGCGCCACGGCCATGCTGGCCGCCTACATCGGTGCCTGGTTGTACGCGACTTTTCAGATCTCCGCGGGACTAGTGGCGCTGGCAGTAGTGGTCTCGGCCACCTTGATTGGCTGCTATGTTGAGCAGATATGCTTCGTCCGCTCCTCCAGTGACATGCCACCGCCGACCGCTTTAACAGATGCGGTGTTGCCTACGGATAGCCGCGAAATCATCGCTCTGGCGTCAAGCTTTGCCTTGTGGATGCAGCTCGAGCAGCTGGCCGTCAATCTGCTGCCCAGGCATCTCAATGTTTTTCCATTGATCGCTGTCGTGGACGACTGGGTCATTGGAGCGATCACGATCCGGCCTGATCGTCTGGCATTGACGCTGCTGGCAGTGGCGCTCACGCTGGGGATTGCAGCCTGGCTGAAGCACACCCGGGCCGGGCTCTCCTGGCGTGCCGCCTCTGACCAACGCACCGCAGCGCACCTGTCGGGGATGCCAGTCGCGTTGCTGCAGACGGCCGGGTTCGCTCTTGCTTGCGGTTTGTCGGGCATTGCGGCATTCGCTGTGCTGTCGCTGGATGGTCAGGTGACGCCCATGTTCGGCATGTGGGTGTTGTTCAAGGGCCTAGTGGCTGCGATGCTGGGAGGGCTGGGTTCGGTGCGCGGCGTCTTGTGGGGAGGTTTGCTGCTGGGGGTGATCGAGTCGCATGCACAGTCCCTGCTGGGTGCACAAGGACGCGAATTCGTAGCCTATGCGCTGTTGATGCTGGTGCTGGTATGGCCAGCGCGTTTTGGGATCATTCCTCTAGCGTGGTCGGGAATTCGGCCATGAGCGAGGGCACTGTTGCGCATCTGACTGGTTTATTCAGTGATATGGCCATCATGTCGCTACTTGCGCTCTCCACTTACCTATTGCTGCTGGTTGGACGTGTCTCTTTTGGTCAGCAAGCCTTTTTCGGTGTTGGCGCTTATATGGCCGGTGTGATGTCACAGATGTTTCATGCACCTATTGCGATCGCGCTTTCTTCGGGAATGTTCGTTGGCGCCTTTTTCTCATGGTTGATTGCGTTGCCGACCATGCGTCTTGCAGGTCTTCATTACGCTGTCGCGACGCTGGCGTTTGCCGAGATAGCCAGAATCTTGCTGGGATGGTGGACATGGCAGCTTCCCAGCGAAGACGGGCCAGTTGGCCCCGCAGGAATCGAGGGATTCCGCGATATCCGCTGGTGTCTCGAGAACGATGTCGCACCTCACGAATACCTTGCGCTTACGATTGCGCTTCTGATGTTGGTGTTGTGCATGCTGATGCTGCTTGAGCGTTTGCGCTTGGGCGTCGCACTGCGAATGACGGGTCAGGACGAGACGCTTGCAGCCTCACAAGGCATTGCTGTGGCACGCGTTCGTGAGTTTACTGCCGCACTGGCAGGAGGTTTGGCGGCGCTTGGAGGTGGCTTGTACGCTCATCGCGTTACCTACATTGAGCCCGCGCTGTTTGATCCGATGCTGGGCGTGCACGCAGTAGCTTATGCACTGCTTGGCGGGCTGGGTACCGCAATTGGGCCCTTGCTGGGTGTACTGATCGACCTTGGTTTGCTTGATGCAGCGCGTGTGTTCCAAGGCTGGCGAATGGTCGTATTCGGCGGTCTGGTTGCCCTGCTATTGCGATGGCGTCCGCGAGGACTGCTCGATGAGTCGCTCGTGCAGCGATGGGGCGTGTCACTGGGTCCGCGTGGGATGCGCTGCGTATGAGGTATCGGCTAGCTGACCAATCTACTTCACGAAAGGATGCTTGTTCCATGACCACCTGTGTACCATTTTCATTTGCTGCATTGACGGGCGCTCTCTTAGCGAGCGTGTTGGCGCTGCCCGTTCAGGTTGATGCCGAGTCTACACGACCACGCATCGAGCTGAACTGCGTTTCTTTTGGTACGGGGCCTATGCTGGAATGCCTGGTAAAAGTTCAGCGTCACGACGGTAAACCGCTCAACAATGCCCAGGTGACTTTAGGCGCGCTCATGCCCTCCATGCCAATGGCACACACCATCAAGCCGGTGAAGGCCGAACCGACCGCCAACCCGGGTGAGTACAAGGGCACGCTGGAGCTTCAGATGTTGGGGGTTTGGACCGTCGACGTCGATCTGTCTGGACCAACCAGGGATAAGTTTGCGCGCAACTTTCTGATCAATGAATGTAAGGGTTCGGCGCGCTGCATCTCAGCGCCGTCAGTGCCTTCAGCGCGGACTGACGACTCGGGTAAAGGGCACCGTCATGTCGACCACGGCGCCGGCAAACATTGATTCAGGTAGCACCTATTCATTTGAAGAATCGCTGACATTCAACGCATTATTTACCCATGGGGAGCAAGCAATGACTACACAAAATCTCCTGCAAGACCAAACTATCGTTGTCACGGGTGCTGCGACCGGCATCGGGCAGGCGTTTGCACTGGGCGCCGCGGGGCAGGGCGCGCATGTATTGGTCGCCGATATGAACGCTGCCGACGAGACCATGGATTTAATCGGATCGCTCGGCGGACGGGCCACCTATGCCAGAGTCGACGTCAGCGATGAGTCATCCACGAAGGCAATGGCCGAAGCTGCGATCAAAGCCACAGGACGGATTGATGGTCTCATCAATAATGCAGCCTATTTTCGCGAGGTCAAGCTCACGCCTTTCGAAGATCTCAGCGCCACAGAATGGGACCGCATATTTGACGTGAATGTCAAAGGTGTCTGGCTTTGCTGCAAGGCGGTCATACCTGCAATGCGTGAGCAAAAGCGTGGCTCGATCGTCAACATTGCTTCCGTCGTTGCGGTTGCCGGTCAGCCCGGCTACCTGCACTACGTGGCAACCAAAGGTGCAGTGCTGTCGATGACGAAAGGCCTGGCCAAAGAAGGCGGGAAAGATGGTGTGCGATGTAATGTGATTGCACCAGGCTTTGTGATTACCGACGCCACGAAAAATCGCCCCGTAGAGTGGCAACAGAGCTTTCTCAAGGCGAGGGCGATCTCGCGCGAACAGCGCCCGGATGATCTTGTCGGTACAGCACTGTATCTGCTTAGTGATCTGTCCGGTTTCGTCAGCGGACAGACGATCGTGGTCGATGGAGGTCACATCATGTACTGAAGCGGTTTAACCAAAGGCGCGTGTAGAAGTTTTATTTGACTGACGCTGACATGGCGTCGCTTAATATTTAGCGCTCGACTGACTTGCAGGCTTACAGGCGCATCTTTGGGTTTTCTAAGGAAGTACTGATTGAATAAAACCGGAAACTTTTGCGGTTAAAGAAATCCCATTAATCTCTAGATTTGTCTGTCCCTCGCGTCGCACCGCTGCACTGGCTTGCTATAAAACGTGGATTTATTCAGCATCTCTCTAAGCGTCACAAACTACATAAAAATAACTACTTCTACCTAGAATCGATATTGGAGTTCATCATGGAGTTTTTAGCGAATACGACATCCCCATTCTCACGCATTGCAGAAATCGCAATGATCGAAAAAGGACTCAACATCGAGCGAACCATCGTTGATCCCTGGGCAGACGACCCGCGTTTGCGCAAAGCCAATGTTGCTGCCAGAGTGCCGACCTTGATTCTGGATGACGGTACGGCTCTGAGCGAGAGTCTGCTCATCGTGCACTGGCTTGAAGCCACCAGAAAAGCACCCCAGTGGCCTTGCCTCATCGGTGACACGCCTGATGAGGTCGCAGGCATCATGTCGCGAGCAAGTATTGCTGTAGGGGCGATCGAGGCCTCAGTGCATACCATTATTACTCGTAAGGTGACAGCGCCAGTAAGCTTCGATGAAACTCCCGTAGGTTTACGCCGTAGGCGGACGATGGTTGAAAGTATTCAGCGCCTGGAGGAATTGGCGGCATCAATTACGCTTACCAATCCCGCATCAGCCCCACCGAAACTCGATGCCATTTGTACGGTTGTACTCCATGACTACCTACAGTTTCGTTTTGGCGATCAAGCCTGGCTGCCATCAACGCAGGCTCTCAAAGCGCTTTCGGTCACAATGCACCAGCGTCCATCGGTTCACGCCACGCAACCTCGCTGAAAAAATGGCATGATCGATTTAAAAATCGACAGCCAAGAGAGCACCCATTAAAAACAGTAAGGAAGTGCTGATTAAATAAAAAACGGAAACTTTTGTATCTGAATTATTTTGGCAAGCCATTGATTTTGCTGGACCCTGCGTCGCACAGCCGCGCTGGCTCGCCATAAAATGTGGATTTGTTCAGCGTCTCCCTGACTTTTGTGTTGGAAGAAATTACACCAAGCCCGCGAATGCTCAGGCCACTGCGTCGCGCAGTGACGCTGACGGGTCGCAGCACTGGAACATCGTCAGCGTTTGTATATATTTTTTTAGCGCAGATTTTTGCCGGATGGGTATCAGGCAAGCAAGTTGCGCATTCTTTGCTTGATCGCCTCAGGAATTGATGCAAACCATTCGGCTTCTTCACCGGGACTGGGAAGGATTTTTCCCCATTCAGCAATTTGCTTGGCTGGCACATCAACGATGTAAATTTGGATATTGCTCTTATCCATGTGAGCGATGTCTGCCGTCGCGTCCAGCATCTCAAGGATTATCTGTTGTTTGACTTCCAGTTCGCGACCCGCACGAATTTGGCCGTGAATGAAAACGATATCTTCGGTTAGCGGCTTCCCGCCAATGAAGTAATTACCTTCTGCTACGTCATTAAAAAGCACCTGAGCAAAATAAGCGGCAGCACCGGTTGCCGCGCAATGGGTTTTGGTAATGCTGGCGGCAAGAGCACATTTTTGCTCTCTGGAGAGCCGTCCGGCAGTTGCAGTGACAATATAAGTAGGCATGCATTACTCCGATTGACAAAAAATACCGTACTGCTGCGACCATCTCAGTCAAGTACCACATATCCCTTTTTCGCCGCCAGCGGTAGTAGCTCTTGTCGGTGGCGCCGGCGCTTGGTTACTACCAGCACCTTGGCTGGGACGAGACACGACTGATCGCGCGCCGCTTGAGTCTGCAACTGCGCCCGCGAAACTCGGATTAGCCTGCCATTGCTAGTGACAGCAGATCAAAAAAGCAAGAAGGGAAAACTGCCTACCTTGTCTTGGTGTCAGCTGAAAATTCGACCCTAGCTAATTTTGTTAATGGCTCATCACTTCAATGCTTCATTCCACCAGCGCTATCGGCTTTACAGTCTGGGAAAAATTGTGCAAGGCTTGGACCAAACCGAGCATCGGTAAAATCACAGGTAGATTCATACTCACCAAAATAGACGTCATCGGAGTCGCTCAAAAAATATTTCTTTCCCTTTTGAATTGCGATAGGTCTCAAACGGAAACCAGTCTCATTTCCCTCAATCCGAGCAAGGAAGGAGCTTTTTTCTGTAGAGATTTTTACGATTGCGTAAGGGTAATGCGGCCTGCTGTCAGAGCATGAGCAAATATCACCGCTGACGCGTAGATCGTTCCTTTCGAGGGTAGCAATATCCTTATCACTCATTTCTTTTTTTAGCCAGGCAACGACTTCCGGGTAGCTAAGCCAATTACCTTGAGTGTTATGTGGCTCCACGGCCCTAGGACTGGATGATGCAATTAACGCCAGACTGACTATCAAAGCACGTGAGATTATAAGAATTATCATGTTGACCCGCGTAACGCGGGTCACATTCGCATAGCATCAATTAATAAAAATAATAATGGCACCACAAAAAGCCAAATAGCATCGACAGCAATGTGTCTATACTTTGGAAAAAATATGTCAGATACAGATAAAAATAAAAATCCGATAATTAATCCATAGCAAAACAAAAAGATTACTAATGCAAGTAATGAGAATAAAATTTTTGCAGCAGCTAACTTATCTCTAATGTATTTATTTCCTAGTAACACGATGGGACTAGAAAAGAATACAGTGCTTAACGTCATTAATTGGCTGGATATTATAGTTATTCCGATGCTGTCAGCTTCTGGCGCATACATTCCATCAGCTAAGTTTTGAGTGTAATAGCTATCAAAATAACCAAGGTGCATGTACGCAGCGATTGCTAATAATATTATTCAAATAATCATAGTATAAAAAAACTCCGATTTTATTTTCTGCGCCCATTGCCCGACGTCATCAAGCGCCGCACGGAGATTACCGATAAACTCCTTC
>CAYUDI010000121.1:0-7792 GCA_964443585.1 uncultured Bifidobacterium sp. | reverse complement strand
CAATTATATTACCATTTTAAATGAAACGTAAACTTTTAATTTATTAATTGCTTTTCAATCAAAAAATGGATGAAAGGTTTTCTACCTTTTCTAATAAAAAAGTATTAAAAAAATACACAACACCAAACTTTTTAGGGATATCAACTGAAGACAATTTTGAGCATAGACTTTATCTAACAGAAAGAAATTTAACAAAAATTAAAATCGGGGAAGCATTAACTGATGATCAATTTGATCGTTTGTCCACGCTGCAAATAAGTAATTTGACCGTTGCACAGATTCCTACATTAAGCACGAGTCAAATACAAAGATTATCGAATGAGCAGCTAGGGGCAATGACAACGCGGCAAATACTTGCGCTGACCGCGGCTCAAGTAAAAATGTTCAATGGCTCTGACTTCTCTGCGCTGTATACCAGCCAAATAGCGTCAATGTCAGCCACTCAAATCAAAGCGCTCACTACCGATCAGATCAGTTCAATTTCAGATGATCGTATCAGCGCATTAACTAGCCCACAGATTGTAAGCTTGTCTGCAGCCCAAGTGGCTGCTTTGGGTGGCAGCCAAATATCAGCAATGACTACTTTGCAAATCAAGAGCCTGACGGCGGCTCAGGTCCGCGGTCTGACCGCAAGCCAGATAAGCTCTATTGAAGCAGGCGATATCAGTGTTATGTCGGCTGGGCAAATAGCTGTCATGTCCACTGCCCAGATCTCTGCGATTACGGGCGATCAAATGTCTAGTATGACCACTGCGCAAATTAAGGGATGGACCGCCGCACAAAAACTTGCCTTTACCTCTCCCTTGGCGTTGGACTTGGATGGCAACGGCATCAATACACTGAGCGCGCAGGCCGGTGTGAACTTCGATGTTAATAACGATGGAATTAAAGAACGCACGGGTTGGATAGCCCGCAATGATGGCTTGCTAGTTCGTGATCTGAACAGTGATGCGCTAATTAATAATGGCGGAGAGCTGTTCGGAGAAGGCACATTACTCAGTAATGGTCGCCGTGCAAGCGACGGTTATGCAGCGCTGGCTGTAATGGATAGCAATCGTGATGGCTTAGTCAATCAATCAGACAAAGACTTTAAGTCGCTTAAAGTATGGCAGGACGCCAATGGCAACGGTGTCTCTGACAAAGGTGAGTTGAAGTCGCTCACTGAGGTCGGAATTACTGAACTATCGCTGGAAGCCAAAGCGTCCACCATCATGGACAACGGCAACCTGATTGGTTTGATGGGTGGCTACACCGCTGCCGACGGTTCTGTTCATACCATGGGTGATGTCTGGTTTAGTACAGACCAGAGCGGCAACCATACATTTGATCTGGATGGTTTGATAGAGAAGGTTAGCAAAGCATCCACTGAAACCATTAAGCTTTCAGGCGACGGAAGCGGGGCCAAGCATTTGAACCTGAGTTTGTCGGATATCTTGTCATCCGGTGCAGATGAATTAGCTAGCCTGGCCTCAAAACACGTTGTCAATATCGATGGCCATGTCGGCGATAGCGTGACCTTGGTCGGAAGTGGCTGGTCTTATATGGGTGACACCACCGTTTCCAGCGATACCTACATGATCTATGTAAATAACCAGACGCAGGTCATGATCAATGACAAGGTACAAGTCCAATGGAGTGGCTGGTTCTAAAATAATTTAGGTACGAGATTTGTACCTTGCCGGCAACTCCATTGTACTTAGTTATATAACAGGCCACTGACCCAGCCGGCCCAACGTCTATAATTTGCAACGCGACACTGCGTACGCAAGGAGACGATGATGATGCTGGACCCTCAAGCCCGCGCTTTGCTGGACAAAGCTGCGGCGGCCAATGTGCCCGGACCGGATCAGGTTCCCGCGCAAGAAGCGCGTGATATTTACAAACGCAGTCGACTTCCGCTGCAACCACCCAAACCTGAATTAGCATCGGTTCGTGATTTCACCATCGATGGTGGTCATGGTCCGCTGACACTGCGCGAATTTCGTCCTCACCATTTAAACCCCCAGACCAACAATCCTGCGCTGCTGTATTTCCATGGTGGCGGTTGGGTGATTGGAGATATCGAAACCCATGACACTTTGTGTCGGCAGTTGGCGGTAGGTTCAGGTGCAGTCGTCCTTTCTGTTAATTACTCTAAATCTCCCGAACAACATTTTCCAGTGGCTGTGGATGAATGCATAGCCGCCACTCGTCATGTACTTGAGCACTGCACTAGCTTGGGCATAGATGGCGCGCGTATCGGTGTAGGTGGTGATAGCGCAGGTGGCAATTTGGCAACCGTTGTTGCACTCGCATTACGAGACCAACTGAGTCAGCCTTTAGCTTGTCAACTGCTGATCTATCCCGTTACCGATCTTCGATTGGTAACGGATTCTATCAATCGCTATGCCAGCGGATACGGACTCACGACGGCGGCTATGCGTTATTTTCGTGATGTGTATTTACGCACAGAATCTGATCAACACGATCGCCGTGCTTCGCCATTGCTAGCAGCCGATCTCAGCAAACTACCACCGGCATTGGTGCTAACGGCTGGATTCGATCCTTTACGTGATGAGGGCAGGGCGTATGCCGATGCCTTATCTGCGGCAGGCAATCATGTTCAGTATGTGTGCTTTGAGCGGCAAATTCATGGCTTCATCATCATGGGCGGCATCATCGATGAAGCCAACACTGCCGTAGCTCTATGTGCAGATTATTTGCGTACCCATTTAAGTTAGATGGCTGGGCAAGACTAATTTTTGTTAGAAAGCGTTGTTGTATGTTTTTACGACTACGTCAGGTGCGTTGGTTTGCAGCGTTATTGCTGACGGGATTCTTTGCCCTTTTCCTGTGTTTATGGATAGGCATACGCATAGATGCCAATGCCTACCGCGGATTGGTAGGGCGTTGGTTATCAGAGCGGCTGGGCAGGGTGGTACATCTGGAAGGTGCTGTTGCGCTTGAGGTAGGTATACGCCCGCATTTGGTCGTGCATGGCCTACGAATTCAGCAGCCGCAAGGATTTGTTGGTAGCGATTTTGCACGCGTTGGTGAATTACAAATACGTTTGGATTTGCTGCCGCTATGGCACGGTCAGTTGCGCGCTGAGAGTCTGTCTGCAAGCAATGTAAACGTTTCGCTGATACACGCTGACTCGGGTCAGGCGAACTGGATTTTTGATACAGCTAACGAAACTCCAGCTAAGGACAATCAAGAAACCATATCAGCGTCTACTATTACTACGCATATCGATATCAAACACATTCGTATTGAACGCTTGCGTGTGACCTATCAGGGCACAGGTACAAAAATCTCGCAATTGGCGCTAGATAGACTCGATGCACAGCTACCTGCAAATGGTCAATTGTCTTTGAATGCCACTGGGCATATCAATCAAGGTATACCTTACACGCTAAAAATTCGCGGCGGCACACTTGTGCAACTCACCAAGGGTAAATCACCCTGGCCTGTTGAATTACAGCTTAGTTTTGCAAACAGTACATTCAATACGTATGGCACGATCAGTCCCACTTTGAGCCAGTTACGATTTGGATTAGGTACAAGCGACATTGCTAGCTTTGGTTCGTTGTTTGATATCGATTTGCCCAACGCAGGTGTAGCCGGTGTGTCTGGTTCACTCTCGCTTAAGCCCGGTGACATTCAACTTAATGATCTCAGTGCGCAGCTAGGACTATCTTCTATGACAGGGGCTCTGGCAATTGATACGCGCACTGAACGAACTAAGCTCATTGGAAAGCTAGCTATATCGCGCTTGGATTTGCGTCCCTTTCTGGGTCAAGATGCTGAAGAAAACCCACCCTCGGATATACCCGCTTTGTATCGTAGTCTTTCACACGCAAAAATAAATCTGCAGGCGCTCAATCATCAAGATGTTGATCTGGCTTTGTCGGTCGATGAATGGATCAGTTTGCCCGGTGATGTTAAGCATACGACATTGGCAGTCAAATTGAATCAGGGAAAATTTTCTATGCCGATGTCAGCGCGCCTAGCCGGCGTGCCGTTTAGAGCAGAAATGACAGCCGATGGCTCTCGCACGATACCAACATTTCATTTAGCGCTAAGCAGTGATCAGGCCGATGTAGGTGGATTAGCTCAACTCATATCAGGGATACGCGGTATCAAAGGTCAGTCGGGACAGTTGCACATTAAGCTGGCATCACAAGGTCAGGATGGCGCGTCGCTGATGAGGGCATTATCAGTACAACTGGATGTGCGTGATAGTCAACTCAGTTACGGCAATCTCGATGGCGGTCAACCGATAGGATTTCGTATACAACACATGCACTTGAGTTTACCCGCAGGTCACGCACTGGAAGGGCAGCTGACCGGTACGCTACTCGGTAAATCCTTACAGGCGCGGTTGACTGGCAGTGATTTGCATTCGGCCATGCAAAGTGCCATCACAGAATTCACATTAACGGCTCAAGCTCGCGGCTTTACCGCTCATCTCGCAAGTACCCTCAATGCGGAAAAAGGTAATGCGAATGTATCCTTTAGTTTGGGTGCTGAGCGCGCAAGTGATGTCGCTGTGTGGCTGGGTTTACGACCCGATGCACGCGCTGCACTGGCATTGGCTGGCCGCGTGTCTGCCAGCCCTACGCATTGGCAGCTATCCGATTTAGTACTAAAAGTGGGTAGCAGTAGTTTGCATGCTGACCTACAAAAGCGTGAGCTCAAAGGTCGATCTATATTTGGTGTGGTACTGGATGTAGCGCAGTTAGATGCCGTTGAATTAGATCAGCTGCTTCCAACTAAACAACGCACCGCATCACGTGCCTCTGTATTACATATTCCGATTTTGCCGCAACAACTGGTGCTGGACGATGCCGATATACGCGTACGAATTGCGGCTATAAAAACACCCTCTGTAAGCATCACTAATTTGGGCTTTGATACGCAACTGCGGGATGGTTACATGCCTGCCTCACCTTTTTTTGCCGAGCTGGGAAAACAACGCTTAGACGGTGCCATCATGCTGGATATGCGCAGTACCGAGCCACATGCGCAGTTGTGGATATATGCAAAAAATCTCGATGGTGGACAAATCTTACGCGACCTTAAACTTGCACAAACGATAGACCTGTCTATCGAGCGATTTTCGCTTTATCTTGATAGCCATTCGCGGCAGTTAGCTAATCTCATCGCCAACGCCCAATTAGTGGGTGAAGTCACCGGTGGGAAATTAGCCTGGCGTGATGCCAATCAGCGCTCGGTCGCTACGCTGACATTACATCAAGGTCGCCTTAGCGCTGCTCCCGCACAGCCACTAACGCTGTCGCTCAAAGGCGGTGTTGATGAGCACCCCGTTGAGTTAATGGTGCGCAGCGCGACTGCAAATGAATTACTCAATCCGCGTTTGTCCGTACCGTTTGAACTAGCTGTATCTGCCGCGCGTAGTCAACTGCAGCTAGTGGGTACATTAAATCGCACCAAGCAAGAGCCGGATCTTGAATTGCAGCTAAAAGCCTCAGGTGAACGGTTGGATAGCGTGAACCACCTGCTGCGCGTTGCGATGCCGCCCTGGGGGCCGTGGACAGCACAAGGTCGCTTTCGTATCGCGCACGGTGTTTACTCCGTAGATGAATTAAACCTGGCTATGGGAAGCAGCTCGCTACAAGGGCAAGGCAAGCTCGAGACAGCGTTTAACCCCGCACGATTAACAATTAATTTAGCCGCGCCGCAGATACAGTTGGATGATTTTCCTCTGGCGGGATGGTCTGCGACTCCAGCTCCAGCTGTGTCCAACGACAGCGAAAGCATACGCAAAAAAGCCGTAGATACCAGCGAGGAAATACAAAGTCTCTTGAGTGTCCAAACGCTGCGATCAATTACCGCTCACCTATCGGTTCGCGTTGATAGCGTGATTGCTGGCAAAGATCGGCTAGGTAGCGGTGCGCTGGAAGCAAAAATCGGCGACGGTCGTGCTGTTATTGGCCCGGCCAGTGTTGCAATGCAAGGCGGTACTGCAAAAGCCTTGGTGATGTACGAGCCGCGAGAGCACGATGTGCAGACCAATATGACGATCGATGTTGATAAATTTGATTATGGTGTGCTTGCACGACGTATCAAACCAGCCGCTGATGTGTCAGGTCGTTTTAGCTTGCATATGGATGTGCGTTCACTCACACCGCGTTTATCCGATGCGCTTAAGCACGGTAACGGCAAACTGGATTTTTTAGTGTGGCCTAACGAAATGAAGGCCGATATGGTGGATCTATGGGCAGTTAATTTACTGCTGGCGTTACTACCCACGATTGATCCGAAAAATGAATCCAAAGTTAATTGTGCAGTAGGGCGTTTTACATTGGTGAATGGAAAGTTAAATCAACGTCAGTTGGTACTTGATACCAGCAAGGTACGCGTAACAGGCACCACAGCAATAGATTTGGCCAATGAAACTCTTCATATGCGCTTACAACCACAGGCAAAGACAGCGCAATTTCTTAGTTTAGCAACGCCACTGGAAATTAAAGGTGGGCTGGATACATTCACTATCGGGCCCAATGCAGGCGATGTGCTAGAGACTATCGTCCGCTTTGCAACCTCCGTGGTTTGGGTGCCGATCAAACGATTATTTTCTGAAAAAGTGCCTGAAGATGGTGCTGATGTGTGTAATGTCAATCTGTAATTAGCGCCATTCGTGTGGTTGATAATTTTTCATAAAGTCTGAAAAACTAGCTGCCCGCAGGGGACGGCTATACAGATACCCTTGAATCTCATCACAACCATGCTGGCGTAAAAAAGTTGACTGAGATTGTGTTTCTACACCCTCAGCCACAACGCGTAACTTCAAGCTATGCGCTAATTTAATGAGCGTAATGACGATTTGGTTACTCGTATGATCAGAATCATCATGTAAGGCCTGAACAAATTGCTTATCAATTTTTAAGCTCGATAGCGGCAGCGTTTGCAGATAAACCAGGCTAGAGTAGCCAGTTCCGAAGTCATCAATAGAAATTTGTACGCCTTGCTCCTTTAACTCCAGCAAAATTTTTTGTGTCAACTTTATATCCGACATCATCAGCGTTTCGGTCAGTTCAAGCTCAAGTCGCTCGGGCGCTAATCCAGAGCTGACTAACGCCGACTGAACTATGCTGGACAACGACAACTCGGGCAGCTGGCGAGCGGATAGATTAACAGCAACACGAAGCTTGCCCAATCCTTCGCGTTCCCATTGAGCGATTTGATTACACGCATTTCTAACTACCCAAGCGCCTATGCGATTGATGGTGGCACTTTCTTCTGCAATCGGTATAAATTCATCGGGAGTTAAGCGTCCTAGTTCAGGATGTTCCCAGCGCAGCAGTGCTTCAGCACCAGAAATCATGCCTGTTTGTAGCGATATCTGCGGCTGATATTCTATAAATAATTCATTGCGATCCAAAATATCTACTAAGCCCATTTCTATACTGGCTCGTTTTAAGAGTTGGGCTTGTATGTCGGTGTTATAAAACTGACAGAGATTACGGCCCGATTGTTTGGCGCGGTACATAGCCGCATCGGCATTGGTAAGTAATTCGTCAGCTGTTAGCCCATCATTGGGATACTGCGCTACGCCTATGCTGCAGCCGATGCGTAAATTATTGTTATCAATCTTAATCGGCTCGCGAATAGTGTGCATCATGCGTTCAAATAAATCAGAACTGGCAGTTTCTGTCGGGCTGCCTTGCAAAACTATGACGAATTCGTCACCACCAAACCGGCCCAGCATATCCGTGCGTCGTAATACGTTGGTTAGCCGCTCTGTGACGATAATAAGTAACTGATCGCCAACATGATGTCCGTAGCG
>CAYUDI010000120.1:0-8025 GCA_964443585.1 uncultured Bifidobacterium sp. | reverse complement strand
TGATTGATATCGTAATCCGTCAGCCAGTTGAAGAGCGCTTAACGATAGCCGCCCTCAGTAACGCCAGCGTACCCACTGCCAGCGGACGAGCAGTACCGCTTTCTCAGTTAGCTACGCCGCGATTTGTTTGGGAGCCCGGCGTCATCTGGCGCGAAGGGAGGGAATGGGCGATTACAGTTCAGTCCGATGTGGCCGATGGTATTCAGGGTCCCACGGTATCGGGACAAGTGGATCCTTTGCTTGATGCTTTGCGCGCAAAGCTCCCCCCGGGCTACAAGATTAGTCTTGCAGGTGCTGCGGCCGACAGCGGCAAGGCACAAGATTCGATTGCTGCCAACGTTCCTTTGGTAATTTTTATCGTGTTCACACTGCTGATGTTGCAACTACATAGTTTTTGGCGATCTCTGATGGTCTTCCTTACCGGACCTTTGGGGGTGGCTGGTGCGGCGTTGGCATTGCTGACCTTGCAGCGACCCTTTGGATTCGTTGCCCAGTTGGGTGTGATCGCCTTGTTTGGCATGATCATCCGTAATTCGGTGATTCTGGTTGATCAAATCGAGCAAGATATTGCTGCTGGAATTGCGCCGTGGGATGCGATTGTTGGCTCGGCTGTCAGGCGTTGCCGACCTATACTTTTGACTGCAGCCACGGCAGTGCTAGCTATGATTCCGTTGTCGCGCTCTGTATTTTGGGGTCCTATGGCTGTAGCCATTATGGGTGGACTGATTGTGGCAACGCTACTTACGCTGCTGTTCCTGCCAGCGCTGTATGCGGCGTGGTTCAGAGTCAAGCGTCCGATACCGCTGTAACGTAAAAACGGAGCGAGCCCAGTGAATTTCCAGTAGAATCGGGGGTTTGAGTCACTACCAGCTCAATAGCAACGAAGGGCGACCGCTCTTGACGCATGGTCGCACTTTGCTTTTGTTGAATTGGCCTGAATTAATTCACTTTCTGTGAATCGTAAAGGTCCTGACGCCAGAAATGGTGTGGGGGTTCGAGTCCCCCTCCTCGCACCACAGAACTGATTAACTTTTTTGGATGAAGCACATGGCAACAGAAGTCGAAACTCTGGAGAAACTCGAGCGCCGCTTGACGTTAACCGTCCCCCTGGCAGATATCAATTCAGAAATAGAAAAACGTCTTAAGGTACGTGCCCGTACCGCCAAGGCCCCCGGCTTTAGACCCGGCAAAGTACCCATCAAAATGGTAGCAGCCCAGTACGGTGCCATGGTTGAAAATGAAGTCATGAATGACAAGGTGGGGCTAGCTTTTGCTCAGGCCACCTCAGCCAATAATCTCCGAGTTGCTGGCTATCCGCGCATAGAACCTAAAGAAGATGCTGCCGTTGATGGCGCACTTGTATTTCAGGCGACCTTCGAGGTTTATCCTGACCTAAAAATTGGCGATCTCTCCGCTATCGAAATCGAGCAAAGCAGCTCGGACATCACCGATGCAGAAATCGATAAGACGCTCGACATCCTGCGCAAGCAGCGTGTTCACTACCACACCAAAGGTGCGCATGACGCCCATGGTGATGGCGGGCCTGATACATCTGCACAAAACGGTGATCGAGTCACCATCGATTTCGTTGGAAAAATTGACGGTGTTGAATTTGCAGGCGGCAAGGCCGAAGACTTTCCTTTTGTGCTGGGCGAAGGTCGCATGCTGGCTGATTTTGAAAAAGCTACGCTGGGCTTAAAGCAGGGCGAATCCAAGACATTTTCTATGGTGTTCCCCGAGGATTATCACTCCAAAGACCTAGCTGGGAAGACAGCCGAGTTTTCCATTACGGTCAAAAATGTCGAATGGGCGCACTTGCCTGAGATCGATTCTGACTTTGCACGCATGCTTGGTACTCCCGATGGTGATTTGCAAAAGATGCGCGACGACGTACGTGCCAATCTAGAGCGTGAAGTTGGAAACCGCATTAAAACGCGCACAAAATCCAGCGTACTTGATGCTTTGGTCAAAGTGGCTGAGCTTGATGTGCCTAAAGCCCTGCTCGAGCAAGAGTCTGAGCGTCTTGCCAGCATGACGAAAGAAGACATGAAGCAGCGCGGCGTCAATGTCAAAGATATGCCGTTCCCGGCTGATCTTTTCACACAACAAGCCGACCGACGCGTTCGCATAGGTTTGATATTCTCCGAACTGGTTAAGGCTAATTCGCTGCACGCAACGCCTGAACAAATCAAAGCTTACATAGAAGAATTCGCTAAGGCATACGAAGAACCCCAGCAAGTATTAAAGTACTACTACAGCGACCGAAATCGTTTAGCAGAAATTGAAGCCATGGTCGTGGAAGAAAACGTAGTCAAGTTTGTGCTGGAAAAGGCCAAAGTAAAAGAAGTCCCTGCAGCATTTGATGAATTAATGAGTAATAAGTCAGAAAATTAATCTGCCAACACGGTGTAGGGTTTTCGTTTAACTCATTAGAATTTTTTTGGTTTGCCGAGGGTCGTAAAAATAGCGGCCTGACGCTTTATGGTAATTATGGGAAATCAAATGACTGATAGCATCCATCGTAGATCAGCGATAGATACCGACATGCTCGGTATGGTGCCCGTTGTAGTTGAGCAGAGTGGCCGCGGTGAACGCGCCTATGACATTTACTCGCGCTTGCTGAAAGAGCGTGTAATATTTTTGGTCGGTCCGGTTAATGACCACACCGCCAATGTCATCGTTGCTCAGCTATTGTTTCTTGAGAGCGAGAATCCTGATAAGGACATCTCTTTCTACATCAATTCACCGGGTGGTTCGGTGTCAGCTGGCTTAGCTATTTTTGACACCATGAAATTCATTAAGCCCGACGTGTCGACACTTTGCACAGGTTTGGCTGCCTCTATGGGCGCTTTTCTTTTGGCCGCAGGCACCAAGGGCAAACGTTTCTCCTTACCAAATTCTCGCATCATGATTCACCAACCTTTGGGTGGCGCAAGCGGGCAGGCGTCGGACATCGAGATTCAGGCACGAGAGATTCTTTACCTGCGCGAACGACTCAACGCCATTTTGTCTGAAAATACAGGTCAGGCTATCGAGCAAATTGGTCGTGACACCGACAGAGACAATTTTATGTCTGCTGAACAAGCGGTGGAATACGGCATGATCGATAAGGTGCTTACGCACCGTGCCGGGTAATATTTTTTTGACAATTATCATTCCGGTAGCCATATAAGGTGTCCGGTCTTCGGCTTGCCTGCGTGACGGATTGCGAATTCGCAGGTAATATCGTCGCAAATTCAACCATTTTGCTTGCTCATGTCCGATAAAAAGTCTTCTAGCGGCGAAAAGTTACTTTATTGCTCATTTTGCGGTAAGAGCCAACACGAGGTCAAAAAGCTAATAGCTGGCCCCTCGGTGTTTATTTGCGATGAGTGCATAGATTTATGCAATGACATCATTCGCGATGAGGCCTCCACTGTCGAAACGGTAGGTAGCCCAAAATCCGATCTTCCTATTCCCCAAGAAATTTTTGATCTGCTGGGCCAATACGTTATTGGTCAGGACGGAGCGAAACGTACGCTTTCAGTTGCGGTTTACAACCACTACAAGCGCTTACGTCATTTGGGTAAAAAAGACGAAGTCGAACTTGCTAAGAGCAATATTCTTTTAGTAGGCCCTACAGGCTCGGGTAAAACCTTGCTTGCCCAGACGCTTGCCCGCATGCTGAACGTGCCTTTCGTTATTGCAGATGCCACCACGCTGACTGAAGCGGGTTATGTAGGCGAAGACGTAGAAAATATCATTCAAAAACTTCTGCAAAACTGCAATTACGAAGTCGATAAGGCACAACGCGGCATTGTTTATATCGATGAAATCGATAAGATTTCGCGCAAATCTGATAACCCATCGATTACCCGCGATGTATCCGGTGAGGGCGTGCAGCAAGCTTTACTCAAGCTGATAGAAGGAACCATGGCGTCTGTTCCGCCACAAGGTGGGCGCAAGCATCCGAATCAGGATTTTGTGCAGATCGATACGACGAACATCCTTTTCATTTGCGGCGGTGCGTTTGATGGCCTGGCGAAAATTGTTTCTAACCGCTCTGAAAAGAGCGGCATAGGCTTTTCTGCCGATGTTAAAAGTCAGTCTGAGCGCAGTGCCAGTGATGTGATGCGCGATGCCGAGCCCGAAGATTTGATTAAATTCGGTCTGATCCCTGAATTAGTAGGTCGTTTGCCTGTAGTAGCTACCTTGTCTGAATTAAGCGAAGAAGCCTTGATACAAATACTGCTCGAACCCAAGAACGCCTTGATCAAGCAGTATTCCAAGCTATTGGAGATGGAGGGCGCTGAGTTAGAAGTTAGGCCGGGGGCATTGCATGCCATCGCGAAAAAAGCACTGGCGCGCAAAACAGGTGCTCGCGGTCTGCGGTCCATAGTCGAACACGCTTTATTGGATGTGATGTTTGAACTGCCGAACGAACAAAATGTTGCCAAAGTGGTTGTGGACGAAAACACCATTAATAACGGTGCCAAGCCGCTGCTCATTTATCACGAACCACAAAAAGTGTCGGGTGCAAAGTAAGTCGATAAGTGAAAAAGCTGAATTTTTTGCAAAAAACGCGTTTAAATCCCCATTTTTAGGCTGTTTTTTGAACAAAAGCAGTACAATCGACTCAATATTTCAGCACACCGGCTTGGATCGAAAAGCCACCCGAGGTGACTCGTGCGTGGCTTTTTTATTAATGCTGAGGTGTCCTAGGTATCAAAACAGTTGATTCTTCATTTATAAAAGATGCAGAAACTGTCAGTTTGGAAGCCGTAATCAGTAAAACGAGTACTTGCTGTAAGGTTAGTTACTAAATAGGGCTTGTTATCGGCCTAACCGTGCCAACATAGCTTAAAGGTTTGTTCAAAAGGCTTGCAATGACCATGACATCAAATTTTTCAGAACCCACACAACTTCCCTTGCTGCCTTTACGTGATGTAGTGGTGTTCCCGCACATGGTGATACCGCTATTCGTTGGGCGACCCAAATCCATAAAGGCTCTTGAAGCCGCAATGGAACAGGGGAAGAGCATCATGCTGGCAGCACAAAAAGCCGCCGCCAAAGATGAACCCTCCGCCGACGACATTTACGAGATTGGTTGCATAGCCAATATTCTTCAGATGCTCAAGCTGCCTGATGGAACCGTCAAGGTTTTGGTTGAAGGTGCACAGCGCGCGCGCATACACAGCATCAGCGAAGCCGAAACGCACTTTGTTGCTGATTTATCGCCAGTGGAGTCAGAAGCTGGCGATGAATCCGAAGTGGAGGCTATGCGTCGCGCTATCGTTCAGCAGTTCGATCAGTATGTGAAGCTCAATAAAAAAATACCTCCAGAGATACTAACCTCTTTAGCTGGCATTGATGACGCTGGTCGTCTGGCAGACACTATTGCAGCGCACTTGCCTTTGAAGCTGGAGCAAAAGCAGGTGATCTTGGAAATTTTCAATGTCGCTAAACGTCATGAGCACCTACTAGGTCAGCTAGAAGCGGAATTAGATATTTTGCAGGTAGAAAAACGCATTCGTGGCCGTGTTAAACGCCAGATGGAAAAATCCCAGCGTGAGTACTACTTAAACGAGCAAGTCAAAGCTATACAAAAAGAGCTGGGCGAAGGTGAAGAGGGTGCTGATCTTGAAGAGCTTGATAAGAAGATCATCGCTGCCAAAATGCCTAAAGAGGCTAGAGAAAAAGCTCAGAGCGAACTCAAAAAATTAAAATTGATGTCGCCTATGTCGGCGGAAGCGACTGTTGTACGTAATTATATTGATGTCTTGATTGGTTTGCCGTGGAAGAAAAAATCCAAGGTGAATCATGATCTTAGCCATGCTGAAAAAGTACTGGAAGACGATCACTACGGTCTGGACAAAATTAAAGAACGCATACTTGAGTATCTTGCCGTTCAACAGCGCGTAGAAAAAGTGAAAGCGCCAATACTTTGTTTTGTTGGCCCACCAGGCGTTGGTAAGACCTCGCTGGGACAATCCATTGCGCGTGCGACCAATCGTAAATTTGTACGTATGGCCTTGGGCGGCGTACGCGACGAAGCAGAAATTCGTGGCCACCGCCGCACCTATATTGGTTCTATGCCAGGCAAAATATTGCAGAGCCTGACGAAATCAACCGTTCGCAATCCATTATTTTTATTGGATGAGATTGACAAACTGGGACAAGATTTCCGAGGTGATCCTGCGTCTGCTTTGCTGGAGGTTTTGGATCCTGAACAGAACCATACGTTTGCCGATCATTATGTTGAAGTCGATTTTGATCTGTCCGATGTTATGTTTGTAGCCACGGCTAATTCACTGAACATACCTCCGGCTTTGCTTGATCGTATGGAAGTCATTCGGCTGTCTGGTTATACCGATGATGAAAAAATTAATATCGCTCAGCGTTATCTCCTGCCCAAGCAGATAAAAAATAATGGACTTAAAGACAGTGAAATCTCTGTTGCTGAGTCAGCTGTTCGCGACATCATTCGCTATTACACGCGAGAAGCAGGTGTACGTTCGCTTGAACGCGAAATCTCCAAGATTTGTCGCAAAGTAGTGAAACTGCTGCTATTGAAGAAGCAAGAAAATAAAATCACTGTCAATGCTAAAAATCTTGGAAAATTTTTGGGTGTGCGGCGTTATGACTTTGGCGTAGCCGATAAAGAGAACCAGATCGGGCAAGTTGTAGGTTTGGCTTGGACTGAAGTCGGTGGTGATTTGCTGACCATAGAGTCGATGAATATGCCAGGTAAAGGTAATATCATCCGTACTGGTACGCTTGGTGACGTCATGAAGGAATCTATAGAAGCTGCGCGTACGGTTGTTCGCAGCCGTGCGAAGGTTCTGGGTATTAAGAGTGATGTATTTGAAAAAACCGATATACACATACACGTACCTGAAGGTGCAACACCGAAAGACGGACCTTCTGCGGGTATTGCGATGACCACGGCTATGGTTTCTGTGTTTACAGGTATACCTGTCAGAGCAGACGTAGCGATGACTGGTGAAATTACATTGCGTGGAGAAGTACTCCCCATCGGTGGCTTGAAAGAAAAATTACTTGCTGCATTACGAGGTGGTATTAAAACCGTGTTGATTCCCGAACAAAATGTTAAAGACCTTGCTGACATTCCAGAGAACGTAAAAAATGGTCTTGAAATTGTTCCGGTAAAGTGGATCGACAAAGTACTTGAAATTGCACTTGAACGTCATCCAGTACCATTGACGGATGAAGAAGCAGCACCTGCTGCTGCAGTAAAAGCAACTGAAGCTACGAAAGATCCTGCCGTTGTCAAGCACTGAGTAATAGTTTTGTTCAAAAAAAGCGCTCTCAGGAGCGCTTTTTTGATGCAAATCTTTTACGTGTCATTTTTAATTGTGACAGTCGTGTAAGCTATTGGAAGTAGCGCATACGTTCTTTGCGAATCAACGAGTTACAGCTTTGCGTTTGTATATTTATGTAATGTATATGATTTAAATAACAGCTAATTAACCTTGCTACAGCAGTGTCGTCGAGTAAATTTCTTGACACCAATGGTCGTCACTAGTCTAATAACTGCTGCGGAATTTTCTGCAACTCTTGAGCCAGTTTGTTTATCAAAACCTACTGGCAGCCGAATTAAATTAAACAATACTTCCCAGGGGGAGTCAGTGAACAAAACTGAACTGATAGATGAAATTGCGAAAGCCGCTGACATTTCAAAAGCGTCTGCTAGTCGCGCACTCGAAGCTGTGATTGAATCCGTCACTGCGACACTAAAACATGATGGCTCAGTCACACTCGCCGGATTTGGAACCTTTGCAGTCAGTGCTCGTGCTGCACGCACTGGACGTAATCCACGTACTGGCGAAGAAATCCAAATTGGCGCATCTAAGGTGCCAAAATTTAAGCCTGGCAAAGCACTTAAAGATGCGCTAAACTAATGCCTTTTCCGGGGTAGTGACATACACCGGATTGGCTGACTAAGTCGAAACGAGATACACGAGTTTCATAGGGTGCTTAGCTCAGTTGGTAGAGCGGCGCCCTTACAAGGCGTAGGTCGGGAGT
>CAYUDI010000119.1:270-8236 GCA_964443585.1 uncultured Bifidobacterium sp. | reverse complement strand
TGGCCTCAATCAGCAAACCCAAGACTGTCGAATAACGCGGACTACGAACCACATCTGCTAACTGACCGCTGTACTCAGGCATACCAACGCGTGCAGGCTTGAGAAAAATATCTTCCGCCAGTTCTGCTATCCCTGGTAACTGGGCGCTACCACCGGTGAGCACGATGCCAGAGGACAGAACTTCTTCAAAACCCGATTCCCGTACCACCTGATGTACGAGCGAAAACAATTCCTCTATACGCGGCTCTATCACTGCGGATAAGGCCTGGCGCGATAATGTGCGCGCTCCACGGTCACCCAACCCGGGTACATCAAACACATCCGTTGGATCTGCCAGTACTTGCTTGGCAATTCCGTAACGCACTTTGATTTCTTCAGCCTCAGCCGTTGGGGTACGCAAGGCCATGGCAATATCATTCGTGATCTGATCACCTGCAATCGGAATCACGGCCGTGTGCCGTATTGCACCTTCAGTAAAAATAGCAATATCGGTCGTACCACCGCCGATATCCACCAACACCACACCTAATTCTTTTTCATCTTCCGTTAGCACTGCATCAGCAGATGCCATGGGTTGCAATATCAAATCCGTGACTTCGAGTCCGCAGCGCCGTATGCATTTCACAATGTTCTGCACAGCCGATACAGCACCGGTGACGATATGCACTTTGACTTCAAGACGTATACCGCTCATGCCTATAGGCTCGCGCACATCCTCTTGGTTATCCACCATGAATTCCTGAGGTACGGTGTGTAGCAACTGCTGATCCGTTGGTATGTTGACTGCCTTGGCGGTTTCAATGACGCGCGCCACATCGGTTGCAGTGACCTCTTTATCCTTGATGGCGACCATGCCACTCGAATTAAAACTACGTATGTGGCTACCAGCGATACCTGTCCACACATTACGTATCTGGCAGTCAGCCATCAGCTCAGCTTCTTCGAGCGCGCGCTGTATAGACTCTACAGTCGCCTCAATGTTCACTACGACACCCTTTTTTAATCCTTTGGAGTCGTGCTGGCCTATACCAATAACTTCATGCCGTCCGTTTGGCAAAACTTCCGCTACCACGGCCACCACTTTGGATGTACCGATATCTAAGCCGACAATCAGATTTTTTGCGTCTTTTGTCATAATTTTTTGTAGTTCGATTCCAATTTCTATACAGCGTCCGGCCGTGGTGTGTCAGGATTTTCTGCGGCTGCCTGCCCTCGCGTGCGATACGCCAAGCCGTTTGGATAGCGCATGTCTACGCTTTCTATACGTGATGACAGCTGCGTAGACAACCGAGGATAAGCACTCACAAATCTCTCTACGCGCAACTTAAACGCTTCACGTTCTTGTATGCGTCCTAATTTAAGTGTGATGCCATTGTTTAGCCTTGCGGTCCATGCATAGCGTTTAGACAGCTCTAATTCTCTGGGAGCTAATTTCAATGGCGCCAGCCAGTTTCGTAAATCAGTCAGACGTGCTGCAACTTCATGCGCACTGTCGTCGGGGCCAACTAATTGTGGCAAGCGACCTTCTGCTTCTGCCTCACCTAAATTCGCTGTAAATAAATAACCATCGACAGATAGCAACCGACCATCTTGCTCTCCCCAGGCACCTAACACCCTGTACTCATCAATAGACACAATCAGTTTATTTGGCCATTCACGACGGACCGAAGCACGCTGCACCCACGGCACCATTTCAAACGCACTGCGAACTGCGGCCAGATCAGCCGTAAAAAAATTTCCCCTGATACGAGGTAGCGCGGCACTACGTACTGTAGCGACATCTACATACCGCAATGGCGCATTGTTAGATCCCTGAATTTTTACTGCTCGCAAATCAAACATGGGGCGCAGTGCTACCCATTTATAGCCTGCATACAGCACGCACAGAAACAGCACACCCACCAGGGCGCGCGTGATTCTGTTCATTGTGCTGATGTCATGCCACATGGTTCATTACTTTCCTATTATTTTTCTGTATCAGCTGTTAGCAGGTCTCTGGCTTCCAGTCTTTTGATACTTGCAGATCAAGCGCAGCCGTTCGTAAAATCTCTGCACATAATTTTTCATAGGGCATACCAGCAGCTGCCGCTGACATAGGCACCAAGGAATGACTCGTCATACCCGGCGATGTATTAATCTCTAATAAAAAAGGCTGATTATCTGACTCGCGCACCATGACATCGGCACGCGCCCAACCCCGGCAACCCAATGTTTTATAGCTTTGCAATACCAATGCTTGTATCTGCTTTTCTTGTTCAGGCGGCAGCTCACTAGGGCAGATATAGCGAGTCTCATCTGAAAAATATTTATTTTGATAGTCGTAATTAGCATCGGGCGCAACGATACGCACGACTGGCAGCGCTCGCGCAGCATCGCCATGCCCCAGCACTGGGCAAGTCAATTCCATACCACTGATGAATTGCTCGGCCATGACGGAGTTATCAAATTTTGCGGCAAGTGCATACGCTTCGGGCAGTTGATCTACCGACGTTACTTTCGTGAGCCCCAGTGTTGAACCTTCATGCGCAGGCTTAACAATTAAAGGCAAACCCAATCGATCTGCAACGGCCTTCCAATCGCTATTTGCACTCAACATATAAAAATCAGGTGTAGCAAGGCCACTATGCAGCCATATGCGCTTAGTCATCGCCTTATCCATGGCTATCGCCGAAGCCAATACGCCAGGGCCGGTATAGGGAATACCCAGTTGTTCTAGTGCGCCCTGCAAAGTACCGTCTTCACCATAGCGTCCGTGCAATGCGATAAACACACGATCAAATTTTTCTGTAGCCAATTCAGCCAGTGAGCGCTGTGCCGGATCGAACGCATGTGCATCTACCCCCTGTTCTTGCAATGCTTTCAATACACCCGCGCCGGAGAGCAAGGAAATATCGCGCTCGGCCGAGCGACCACCAAACAACACACCGACTTTGCCAAATTCATTTTTCAAAGCTGCGCTCATGCGTGCACCTGTGAAGTCAGTTGCTGCAGAGCTGCGGGTACATTAGCGATCGAACCGGCACCCATGGTCATTACCACATCACCTGTTTTAACGATCTTTAAAATCACTTCCGACATCTCCGTAATGTCTTCTACAAAAATCAACTCTGTTTTTCCACTAACGCGTAACGCGTGGGCTAGCGATCGACCATCTGCTGCAGGTATGGGCTGTTCTCCTGCGGGATACACATCAGCCAGTACCAGCACATCGACAGTAGCGAGGACTTTCACAAAATCCTCAAACAAATCGCGCGTTCGCGTGTAGCGATGCGGCTGAAAGGCTAATACCAATCGACGTCCTGGAAACGCACCGCGCGCAGCAGCAATCGTGGCGGCTGTTTCAACCGGATGGTGGCCATAGTCATCTACCAGCGCGAATGTTCCACCTGATGGCAATGGCAGCTGGCCATACTTGGTAAAACGCCGTCCCACACCTTTAAATTCGCGTAATGCTTTTTGTATATGCTTATCTTCTACATCGAGTTCGCGTGCAATCGCAATAGCAGCGCATGCGTTTTGTACGTTATGCATACCCGGCTGATTCAAATGCACTAGCAAGGGCTCGTACTCTTTTTGCAGAACCGTGAATTCCATATGACCATTCACTGCGTGCGCATTGACTGCCCGTACATCTGCTTCTTCATGAAAACCATAGGTCATGATTAACTTAGAGATAAACGGCATGATTTCACGTACGTTTTTATCGTCCAAACATAAAATAGCCACGCCATAAAATGGTAGGCGCTGCGTAAATTCTATAAATGCCTGCTTGAGCTTGGCAAAACTGTGATCATACGTTTCCATATGATCGGCATCGATGTTCGTGATGACTTCAATCACTGGCGATAAATTCAAAAACGACGCATCGGATTCATCTGCTTCAGCCACAATAAAATCACCTGAGCCTAGCTTGGCATTGGCGCCAGCGCTATTGAGCCGGCCACCAATGACAAATGTAGGATCTAAACCGCCCTCAGCCAATATGCTGGCGACCAAACTCGTCGTCGTTGTTTTCCCGTGTGTACCAGCGATCGCTATGCCACGCTTTAGTCGCATTAACTCAGCCAACATGACGGCGCGTGGAACAATAGGTATATGCCGCGCGTGCGCTGCAATCACCTCAGGATTATTCGGTTGCACAGCCGTTGACTTGACAATCGCATCAGCGCCATCTACGTGTTCAGGTGCATGACCAATACGTATCGAAACGCCCAGCTCGGCTAATCGACGGCTGGCTGCATTGTTCGTCAGATCGGAACCCGAGACGGTATAGCCCAGATTGAGCAATACCTCAGCAATGCCGCTCATACCCGAGCCGCCTATACCAACAAAATGTATACGTTTGACTTTGTGTTTCATCGTCTTGCCAAAGTTTCTATGATCTGTGCGATCACTTCATTCGCATCACGCTTGCCGTGCTCATGCGCGGCTTCTGCCATTTGCAGACAACGTTCGCGCGTCATCGTTTTAATTAGTGAAGCCAATGCTTCTGTATTCAACTCTTTTTGAGGCTGATGAAATGCAGCGCCAATCTGAGCCATCCACTGGGCGTTATCATGCTGATGCGATGTTGTGGATGCAATAAAAGGAACCAAAATGCTAGCTACTCCTGCAGCGCATAGTTCAGATACCGTAATAGCACCTGCACGACAAATCACCAGATCTGCTTGTGCATAACGCGCAGCCATATCATCAATAAAGTCAACCAGCTCTGCATCTACGCCATGCTGTTGATACGTACTTTGTAATGCGGCGATATGCTGGCGCCCAGATTGATGAATAACGCGTGGTCTATCACTAGGTGGTATAAGTGCGAGAGCAGCAGGTATGGTGGTGTTGAGGATTTGTGCACCCAAGCTTCCGCCTAACACCAAAATGGTCAGCGGGCCTGTATGCGATGCGTAGCGAATTTTGGGTAGGGGCAATGTGCTGATTTCTCGACGTACCGGATTGCCCGTGACTTGTATTCTTTTATCCAACTCGGTAGCTTGAGTTGAAAATCCAAAAAGTATTTTTTTAGCAAATGGCATCAGGGCTTTGTTAGACATCAGCAAAGCAGCATCTGCATTAACTAAGGCAAGTGGCACACCTAATAATTTAGCTGTCAAGCCGCCAGGCACGGTGACATACCCCCCCATACCCAGCACAACATCGGGTTTACGATGACGCATGATGGAAAAGCATCGTATAAAACTAGTGATTAGCTTGAAGACGCCTATCACGCTATGCAACCAACCCTTACCGCGCAAACCTGAAAAATTAATCGCATCAAAATCAACATCATGACGCGGCACGATATCAGCTTCCATACCGTGCGTAGTACCCAGCCAGGATATATCCCAGCCGCGCGCACGCATGGTGTCCGCAATCGCCAGCCCAGGGAAAATATGTCCGCCCGTACCCGCTGCCATGATAAGCAGATGACTCATGTACGCCCTCCGCGCATGAGCAATCGGTTCTCATAATCGATACGCAGTAACACTGCCAAACCTACGCAGTTAATCACTACGCCAGACCCGCCGTAGCTCATCAGCGGCAAGGTCAATCCTTTGGTGGGTAGCAAGCCGAGATTAACTCCCATATTGATGAAGGCCTGCACACCTATCCACAGACCTATACCTTTAGCTACCAAGCCTGCGAACACATTATCAACAGCGATACATTGACGGCCAATATCAAATGCACGCCGTACTATCCAGTAAAACGCCAGCGTAACTAATAAAACCCCTGCCAATCCTAATTCTTCACCTATGACTGCTAATAAAAAATCAGTGTGTGCTTCAGGTAGATAATGTAGTTTTTCTACGCTTGCACCCAAGCCCACACCAAACAATTCGCCACGACCAAACGCAATCAGAGAGTGAGTCAGTTGGAATGCCTTGCCTAGTGAGTTTTCTTCTGTCCAGGGATTTAGATAAGCGACCATGCGCTCATAGCGCCAAGGTGAAATTAATATGATGGTAAAAAATACGGCGGCTAAAACACTGAGTATTCCGCCGAACCAAATAATATTGAAACCACCTAAAAATAAAATACCCATGGCGATGCACACCACCACGCCAAATGCACCTAAATCAGGTTGCAGCATCAATAAGCCGCCACATAAGCCCGCTGCAATGGCCATGGGCAGGAAGCCTTTAGTCAGTTTGTGCATGTACTGTTGTTTGCGTACAGTGAAATCAGCCGCATAAAAAATCATCATCAATTTCAGTATTTCTGATGGCTGTAGGCTGAAACCTCCAAATCCTATCCAGCGACGAGCTCCGTTGACTCCCTTGCCTATGCCGGGAATCAATACCAAAATCATTAACACCAGTGATAAAGCAAACAGTAGGGGTGCGGCACTTTGCCATTGTTCGATTTTTACCCGGAAAGCAAATAGCCCTGCTGCCAATCCGATGACAACGAACATAGACTGCCGCATCAGAAAATGATGATTTTTATAGTTGGCATATTTAGGTGAGTCTGGCAGTCCTATCGATGCCGAATACACCATCACCACACCGGTCAAGAGTAGTAATAAGACTACCCATACCAGCGGCTGATCATATTCAAGCATGCTGGATCGTTGGCCTATGCGGTTATCAGTACCTGCTGATTCTGCAGCACTATTCCATGGCAGCGTCAGTCTCATGCTCTGACCTCCCCGAACGCCAAACTCAGTTCGCGTACTGCATCGCCAAATACCTCTGCTCTATGTGCATAATTACTAAACATATCGAAACTGGCACATGCGGGTGAAAGCAGCACGACATCGCCTTCGATAGCTATCTCTGCTGCACGCTCGACAGCCTGCTCCAATGTCCAGCAATCGGTAAGAGTCACTTTCGTGTCAGTCAGTGCTGCGCGTATGGCTGGGCCATCTTTGCCTATCAACATAACTGCTTTTACGTAGCGCATTACAGACTTAGCTAACGGCACAAAATCCTGGCCTTTTCCATCACCGCCAGCAATTAAAATCAGATTGGGTCGGGCCTCAGAACCGAGTCCGTTGATAGCTGCCAAAGTAGCGCCTACATTGGTACCTTTGCTGTCGTCTATGTAATCAACACCTCGAACGGTTGAAATCAGTTCAACTCGGTGTGGCTCGCCTTGATACTGACGAGCGGCGTGCAGCAAAGGAGCCAGCGGCAAATCTATAGCGCGACACAGGGCTAACGCAGCTAATACATTACTTGCATTGTGTAAGCCACGTATTTTTAATGCATCGACTGGCATTAATCGATTAATGAAAATTTCAGTTGCTACTTTTAGCTTGCCACGTTTTTTCTTTTCACTGTCGTCATCTGTAGCCACAGCCTGTATCAGCCATCGCATACCATGCTCTTCGAGCATGCCAAACGCACCGGGCTCAATCGGCACATCGGTACCAAATGTGGTGCATTGCGCATCGGATGTATACATTTTCATGACACGCGTATCATCACGATTTAGTACTCTGACAGTATCTGAACCAAATATGCGTTCTTTGGCTGAGACATAGCTATTCATATCGCCATGCCAATCCAGATGATCCTGAGAGATATTTAATACCGTTGCTGCATCAGCACGCAAAGTGTAAGTGCTGTAGAGCTGAAAACTCGAAAGCTCAAGCACCCAGACATCCGGCAGACTGTCTGTCGCAGTCGACTCGCGCAGTACATCTAATGCAGCTGGGCTAATGTTCCCTGCGACTTTTACAGATCTGCCTGCAGCACGGCAAAGTTCGCCTGTTAGTCGCGTAACCGTGGTCTTACCATTGGTGCCGGTGATAGCAATTATTTTTGGGTGATAGTTACGTCGCTCTTTAAGATCTGCCAATGCTTGAGCAAATAATTCAATCTCGCCCCAGACTGGAATACATTTTTCTTGGGCCCGGCTTAATAAAGGTGCCAGCTCTTTCGTAGGCGACAAGCCTGGACTCAAAATAATTAAATTAATACCCTCTAATAATACCGGCGTAAATTCACCTGAAATGAATTCTGCT
>CAYUDI010000119.1:0-260 GCA_964443585.1 uncultured Bifidobacterium sp. | reverse complement strand
GTCGGTACATTTTCACGTAGCTTAGTTAAGCGATCAGGCACAGCTCGTGTATCGGCCACGCGCAGGCGCACACCGGCATCGGCCAGCCAATGTGCAATTGCAAGACCCGATTCTCCCAAGCCCAGCACCAGTGCGTGTTTACCTGCGTAGTTCATTTTTTATTCGTTAGTATGTATTTTTACGAGTTAGCGTAGCTTGAATGTCGACAAACCAAACAACACCAGCATCATGGTGATAATCCAGAACCGAACGACCACCTG
>CAYUDI010000118.1:5042-8307 GCA_964443585.1 uncultured Bifidobacterium sp. | reverse complement strand
TCGCTGATAAATACCCTCGCGAACAATATGAATTTCACCACTATCCATCACTTGCGCTAACTTGGCGGCGGTTGCAGAAGGTAGACGTTCAGCCCTGGCAAGTATCAGCGTTCCACCATTCACATCGGCTAATACACCCTGCTGCAAGATCGGACGGCCAGCAGATAAGGTGGCGGATAAATCTAAACCACCTAATAAGCGCTCATCGGTAATATTGACTGGCATACGCTTCCACGCAGTGTCACCCATTAACGATTGCAGCAAACTCATCCATGCATCACGCACCGGGCCAGCTCCAGCATGAATGCGCGCACCTGCTAAACCCACCGGATCAATCGCTAGCAACGCAGCCGCCTGAACCGCCAGCGACCATGTGCTGGGGGCTTCAGTATCGTGCTCTAGGGAGTCGCTGGAATCAGACATCACACATTCAAACCTTGGGTGAGTCAGCGCTACTTTGGATTAGCAGCAAACACTTCATCGACAGCGCGTGCGACACGTGTGCCGGAACCGGAATCATCCAAAGGATTGCGACGCAAGCGATGTCGCAAGGCAGGAGCTGCCATACGTTTTAGATGATCGACTGTGACGACCGTATCACCTTCATACGCTGCTAATGCACGCGCTGCGCGCATCAATGCGAGCTCACCACGCAAACCATCGGTACCCAAGGCCATACATAATTCAGCGGCGCGTTCTAGCACGGCATCGGGTACTTGCACTTCATCGAGCCGCTTACGACCCGCTACGATACGACGGCGAATTTTTTCATCTTCTTTGCGCCATTGCTCAACAAAGGCTTCAGGGCCGCGCTCAAACGTATCGCGTCGCTTGATCACTTCTATGCGTAGTTTGATATCCGTAGGCGTCGTCACATCGACGGCCAAACCAAATCGATCAAGTAATTGCGGACGCAGCTCGCCTTCTTCTGGATTACCACTGCCGACCAATACAAATCGTGCCGGATGTCGTATCGACAAACCTTCACGCTCAACCATGTTCTCACCCGAAGCGGCGACATCAATCAGCAAATCTACTAAATGATCTTCCAGTAGATTGACTTCATCAATATATAAAAATCCGCGATTAGCGCGCGCTAATAATCCTGGCTCAAACGCTTTCACGCCATCTGATAAAGCGCGTTCTAAATCCAGCGCACCAACGACGCGATCTTCCGTTGCGCCTAAAGGTAAATCCACGACGGGCACGTCGCGCAAAAGTGTTTTTGGATTGCCTTTTGTTTTAAGTGGTGCACATTCTTTGCATGAAGGCGTGCCCGGCTCAGGATCACAGCCATAAGGACAGTTCGCCATAGCGCGCATTTTTGGCAGCATGGCTGCGAGTGCACGTACCGCTGTCGATTTACCGGTACCGCGATCACCAAACACCAATACACCACCCACGCCGGGATCAACCGCGGCGACCAAAATCGCTTGCTTCATTTCTTCCTGCCCGACGATGGCAGAAAACGGAAAACTCAAACGCATGAAAATCTTCTCCGCAAAAACTCAGATAGATGAAGCAGACCAGCGCCGCCTCAGATCGGCCAGATGCACTAGACCGGCGGCAGACAGCAGCATGGCGGTAACAAACCAGGGCGATTGCATTACCACTGTTCTCACGGCCAGCATTAACGCCAGCCCAGCTAATAACACCAAGCGCATATCGGCAGGATTAAGCCCTCTGCCTGTGCGTCGCCACCAAATTTCCAGTGCCACCCACTCCAGCAGTGTGGCCACGAGAACCAGATCGATCAGGCTGGTGCCCGAGAAGAATTTTTCCAACCCATCCTCCGTCAGCCTTTGTGGGCCTTCAAGCGTAGCCCGGCGTTATTTTTTTAGTAATCACGTCTAGGCAGACGGCTACGATGCTTACTGTACACCCCGAGGTGTCAGACTGACTAGACATTTTTGCCTGCCTTTTACCTCGGGGACAGAGCTATACGCGGTATATCTGCCCAAGCTCAGCGAGCTCTTAAACGAGCGTTGAATCATCACAGCATCCTGCACACGAGCCAGCGCCATCATGGGCTCCTTTTTTTGCAGCTCTTTCATGGAAATCACAATGACAGGAACACTAAATAAAGCGCTACTCATAGGCCATCTCGGTCAGGATCCAGATATACGCACCATGAACAGTGGCGAACCAGTCGCCCATTTATCGGTGGCCACCAGCGAGCCATGGAAAAATAAATCCACCGGCGCACGGCGCGATGCGACGGAATGGCACCGCGTAGTTTTATATAAACGACTCGCCGAAATGGCAGCGCAGCATTTGAAAAAAGGGGCCTTGATTTATTTGGAAGGCCATCTGCAAACACGCAAATGGCTGGGCAAAGACGGTGTAGAAAGACACACTACCGAAATCGTCGGTGATGAACTGCGTTTACTGCATCGCCCCAGTGATCACAAATTACAACTAGCACTACATGATGATCCCCCTGTGGAAAGAATAGTTCGACAGGAGGTACCGGCGCGACCTTCTTTGGTAAACACACGTAATAGTGGAACTTAGTAGGCTTGATAGGTACGCATAGGCATGGTTCCGTTTACGGAGCGTTTTTTCGGAGAAAATGCCATGCAAGCCACCAGTAGTACGCACATTCCTCAGGTGCAAAGTTCTACACAGACCACACCCGACGTCACGCCCGCTTTTATTTATTTGTATGATCAGACGATAGATTCCAGCTCGATTAAATTTTGTATGCGTTTAGCAAAAAATAGCCGTCTACAAGCGCATGCTATTGAATTCGATAATGCGAAAACTACTATCGCAGCGGTGAGCGAGAAGCTCGGGACATGCAAAGACAGATCCAATCATCTTTTGTTGAATGTGCACGGTTGTAGTGTAGGCAGCAAAGGCAAACGCACTCACCGGTTCGTTGCAGGTGTAGGCACAAAGCGCGAGCACTCTACTCGCAAGTGGTTAGAAAATCTGCTGTGTAAATCAGCGCAAACCACTACGCCAAACTATAAATCCCTTCCGTTTATTCACGTACTGAGTTGCGAAGCAAAAGCGTTAAGCCATGAGATCAAACCTGGATCAGAACTGTGGAAATCAGGTTGGTTCATCGTGTACTCCAGCTCGAAAATTTCCTCAATCAATCATTTTGGCAATTCATTAGACATCATGGCTAGCTACGTCGAACTCTGCGAATCACACGATAAGCAAGCTGATCCATTAACTCTGTTCTATCTGGCAGGATTAGCACGCGGAGATTGCATCTCGCTTTTAGGTGGTGATCTGCAACAGCCATTGACATTAC
>CAYUDI010000118.1:0-5032 GCA_964443585.1 uncultured Bifidobacterium sp. | reverse complement strand
ACATGCGCCTAAATCTCTTCGAGACTTAAAACCAGTACGTTCTATCAAATTATTAGAAGGCAGCACACAGGACAAAACCCGGCTGCTGCTAGCAGGTATAGAACTAACTCCTAGTGAACGCTCGCTATTACCCGATTCTGACGATGCATATTTAAGCGGTCAGTTGCTCGCTGCTCGTGTGCAGCGTAACGATATAGACTCGGTAAATGCCATCTCGAAAGTAAATCCAAAACTAGTAAATAATCTACAGTCTGGAGGTAGCTTGCCTTTAGCTTGCGCAGTTCATATAGGATCTGAAGAATTGATACTGAGTATGTTGAGCCTGGGTGCCGATATTAATGCTACTGACATCGAAGGAGATTCCATTTTATTTAGCGCCTTAACTGATGATAAAAACAACATACTAAAACTACTTTTGGAGCGAGGCGCCAACCCGAATTGTCCCAACTATCAATCAGAAACACCCTTGTTGGCTGCAATAAAATATAAAAATAGCGAAGCAGCCAAATTATTAATTAACTATGGTGCAGACACTACATGGGTAGACGGCAGCGATACCGCACTAACACTCGCGGTGCGCAAAGGGCAACTCAGCATCGTGCAATGCCTGCTGCAACAGGGTGCAGATCATCGATCTGGGTTGTCGGCTGCATTAGTTCAGCAAGCTTATGCCGCGGGACGGGAAGATATTGCACTTGTACTCGAGCAGGCATTATCCAAGATACCTGCCTGGAAAAAATATGATCAGTAAATATCGGTATGAACGCCGCATCCAGTACACTATCCGCACATAAATTCTTATAACAACCGCGGAGACCATGATGGATGTATTAATTACCGGTGGCGCTGGCTTTTTGGGTGTAAAGCTAGCTAAAAAATTACTTGAGCGTGGAACTCTTGCTGGCCCAGACGGCAAACAACACACTCTTAATCGCATCGTGCTACTCGATCAGGTTGCCGCTCAAGGCTTTACTGATCCACGCATAGTCTCAATCACCGGCGATGTGGCCGATGCCACTAGTGTGGCGCTCGCTCTCACTCCCTCAATACAATCAGTCTTTCATCTGGCGGCTGTCGTTAGCGGCGAAGCGGAAAGTGATTTTGATTTAGGTATGCGCATTAATCTCGATGCTACCCGGGCACTGCTAGAGCAAGCGCGCCAAAATGGTAATCGCCCGCGTTTTGTGTTTACCAGTTCCGTTGCAGTATTTGGTGGTGATCTGCCTGCCAAAGTACTCGACACCACACCGGCTACTCCGCAAGGTTCGTATGGTGCACAAAAAGCAATGTGCGAATTAATGGTAACTGACTACGCACGCAAAGGCTTTGTGGATGGTCGTTCTGTGCGCCTGCCTACCGTATCCGTGCGACCCGGCAAAGCCAACAAAGCGGCATCGAGTTTTGCCAGCGGCATTATTCGTGAACCCTTAAACGGTGTGACTTCCATTTGCCCGGTACCACCTACTACACGCATGTGGATACTGTCACCACGCAGCACCGTTAATAACCTTGTTCATGCCCATGAAGTTGATGCGGCTGTGTTTGGAAGTGCTGGTGCTGTAAATCTGCCAGGTCTCAGTATCACTGTCGGTGAGATGGTCGCTGCTATGGAACGCGTGGCCGGCGATGCGCCTGTAAAACTCATTACGTGGGAAGAAGATGCCGCGATTATGAAATTAGTACGAACCTGGCCAGGTGATTTCATCACCACCCGCAGTGAGGGTATGGGTTTTGTACGTGACACCAATTATGATGATGTGGTGCGCGCTTATATGGATGATGAACTACCCAAGCATTAATGTTGATACTGAGCGCGTAAGCCTATGATTTAGGCTTTCGCGCGCATTCCCCATTTCCACAACCAGCTCGTTGGTAACGGCAGAATCATAAAGATATGCTCAACCACTGCCAGAGTCAGTAAGCCCGCCACCAAACACAAACTCGTTGTAGCAAAACCCTCAGCTGGTTGTACAAATACGGCCATCCACAAAGGCACTAAAACAGTCACTGAGGCCGTGACTGAAATCGGCATGAGCCAATTCCACGAGCGTCGGGTGAAGTAACTTTGTAAATACGCGAGATGCGCAGGCAGAAAATTTTCTGAGAAATTACGTACACCTAAAAATAAATTTAATTTGGCTGACAACCGCATGGACCACAAAACCAAATATGTCCACCATCCGGTTTGGTTAGGTTTGTTCCAGCTCACTGCAAAGACCAGCATGGCCAACACTACCAAAGCAAATTCATGATGCAGTATCGCTTCGGTTGCATGCCAGGCACGCCGCCAGCCATGACTATCAGCAGGGCACGCACTGCGACGCGCACCGGTAACATACCCCAGCAAAAAAGCGATCTCTTGCCAGCCCCATATCAACAAAGCACAGGTAAAAGCGCAATACGCCGATGAGACACTGGTATGCGATGCGGATATCGACAAGCCGACAACAGCAAAGCCTAACAACAAGGTGGACTTCAACATCGTCCATTTGAATGTCCAGCGCGGCAAACGACCGAGATATAAAATCACGCCCGTCGAAAACCACCAGACAAAAAGTGTGAAAGCCGCAGGAAGTAAATACTGGCTCATTGCAAACTTAACTCCTGCTTGCGTATGAATAGCTCAGGTATGCATATCAACGCCGTCACCAGGCCGGTACCATGCGGGCAGTATCTGGTAATCGGTTCGACACGACAGGAATAAAAAACATACGTGCAAACACGGCTACACCCGCCACACTCCACAATGCCTTGCGCGCATGACCCAGCAAACCACCGGCCGATTTACCTTCATCAGCGCGCTGAGAACAAACAAACAAACGCTTTAGGTTGACGTGGAAAGCCGGATGATCAATATCGAGCAAAATCGGGAATACTTGTTTGGTAATTTCATTGGTGATGCGGAATACATCGAAATCGTATTGTGTAGGCTCCAAGCCCATAGCTTGCTTTAATTCTGGACGCGTATGATCGCGTACATACATGGTGGCATACACCGCCAACAAGAAGAATCGTATCCACAGCACATTACCACCGCGCAGCAAGTGTGGATTGGCGCGCATGATTAATGCAAAGGATTCCCCATGACGAAATTCATCATTGCACCAGCGCTGAAACCAGCGAAAGATAGGATGAAAACGCTTCTCGGGATGCTGCTCTAACTGACGGAATATACGTATATAACGCGCGTAACCGATTTTTTCTGACAGATACGTAGCGTAGTAAATATATTTAGGCTTAAAAAAAGTATATTTTTTAGTGCGCTTTAAGTCGCCCAAATCGATACCCAGACCATAATCCTTCAGCGAAGAATTAAGAAAGCCTGCATGACGCGATTCATCGCGAGCCATGTATTCCATCAACTGCTTAATATCGGGATTCTTTACATTGCGCTTGATCTCGTTGTAGAGCACGCAACCTGAAAATTCGGAAGTCAGTGAACTGACCAGAAAATCTAAAAATTCTTGGCGTAATTCGGGCGACATCGTTGCAGCCAAATCACGCGCCTCATCGGCAAATGTCGCATCGCGCTGGAAGTGATCATGATTATTATCGCCTTCATACTCTGCCATCATGGCGTCCCACTCAGCCCGCACAGGCTCGATATTAAGCTTATCCATAGCCTCAAAATCAGTGGTGTAAAAGCGAGGAGAAAAAATCGTATTCGTCACCGCCTTGCGGTTAGCGTCTTCTACTGAATTGATTTCTTCTATGGCGGTTTTCATACTCATTCTCCTTACGCTTCTACTCTCACCCACAACTTTTACGCTTTAAAAAAAATAGCGATAAAGCTTTATTCTCGGTCGTACAACTCACTACCTAGTTTGTTACTAATTCCATCGCCTGGGAGGTATAAAATCCGCTGGAAATTTTTTCAGTGCGACCAGGCTGCCATCCGGTCAGGCGGGCGCAAAGCACCATCTCGTCACGTAATGCCGCTTCCGATACAGGCTCAATGAAGGGTGCGCGATCACTGCGTGGAAAAATACGGCCCACACGTATCATGGTGGCGAGTATGGGATTACTAGGTGCAAAGCTAAACAACACGGATTTCGATGTGCGCTGCGCCAAACCTGCCAAGCCTTCAACCATGTCATGTTTTTCGTAATGGATCATGGAATCCATAGCCACTACGTGATCAAAGCGTCCATAGCTAGTCGACAGCATGTCACCTGAAACAAACTCCAATTTGCCTCGACCCAAATCTTTCGGTAAGCGTTCGCGCGCTAGTTGCACTAAGGTCGGCGACAAATCAATCGCAACGACTTCCGCTCCACGCTTAACTAACTCAACTGCCAATGCGCCGGTACCGCAACCTGCATCCAAAATGCGGCGCCCATATAAATCGTCTGGCAACCAGCTCAGCAATGTTTCGCGCATGCGATCACGACCTGCACGTACCGTTTTACGTATGCCCGAAACGGGCGCATCCGATGTGAGTTTGGCCCATTGATCAGCCGCTGTGCGATCAAAATATTCTTCTAGCCTGTCACGCTTTTCTTGGTAGCTGGAATTTTCCATCATGTCCCCTTTCTGGGGTGCTGTTACAGTTAACTTCGGTGGTGTGGTGGAGCAAACGGCGCTCCTTGCACACGCGTTACATCAATCAAATCCAAGCAAATCAAAAATGTCTCTGTCTTTCATAGGCTGACAAATCAATGGATCAGTACCCGCCCACAGACTTGCTGCCAATCGTAAATACTCTTGCTGCACCATCAGTACTTCGGGCGAATCGCCCATTTCAAACAAGGTCGCTTTTTTCAGGCGGCTTTGACGAATAATGTCCAGCGACGGAATATGCGCCATGGTTTTTAATCCTATTTGCGCATTGAATTTATCGATCTGGTCAGTGGCATCAGAACGATTAGCAATCACACCGCCTAAACGCACGTTGTAATTTTTTGCTTTTGCACCGATCGCCTGCACAATACGATTCATCGCAAAAATGGAATCGAAATCATTAGCCGTCACAATCAAAGCCCGGTCTGCATGCTGCAAGGGGGCTGCGAAACCACCACACACCACGTCACCC
>CAYUDI010000117.1:0-8348 GCA_964443585.1 uncultured Bifidobacterium sp. | reverse complement strand
AATTTCCATTGCAATCGAAGTACTTATAATTCAAATCAAAAAAATGAAATCCTAAAAAAACGCTTTGGGCTCGTGTACTAAATACTAACTAGATATCCTAATTTATAGTAGATTCCGCGCTGATGAAAATTCATAATTGACTCGCACCATACCTAGGATGGCTGCAAACGATACAGAGCAGCTACGGATATTAAAGTTTACTTATTTACTCTTCAATCGCCGACTCTTGCGTGATACTTCAAAAAAATCATTCGGCTTGCGCTTTACCCATTTCACGAATAATTCTATCTCTGGATGAGCAAGTAAAGCCTCGACAGTGCTGTATTGACGAGCTAATTCGGTTTCGGTAAACAAGGCATGAATCTGTCGATGACAAATCCGATGTAAAAATTGTGTTTGCTTGCCGCCCTTGGATTTTGGGATTAAGTGATGCGCATCTTTCATTGCATCAGGTATGGGGCGTTCACATAGCGGACAAATTAACAGGCTAGTGACCGATAGCTCTTGCAATCGCTCACTAAGTAATTTACGACGTATATGGCCACCCATAATTTTCAGCGCGTCGTACTATCTCGACGCAGAAAATACACCGCAAGATCATCTTCGGTAAACCAATATTCGATCATGTTTACCTGTTTTTTATCATCGCTAAGATGAGCATTCAAACCTTTGCTCCACACAAACACCGGCCCATACGTAGCATTACCTTCGCGCTTCTCATCTGGCTTGCCGTAGGAACTAATTAGTTCACTAACTCGTATCGGATTATCTGGTAGCCAGCGAATTCGAATAAGGGCTAGTCGCTCATCCAGAGATTTTCCTAGCTTTTCTCGATACTGATTTATCAGTAACCTGGTAGATCGACCTTGTACTTGAGGAGGAAGCTTGGCGACGGCTTTTTCTAATTCCATCAGCTTTTTTTTCCGTATCTCGTCATCATGTTCGAATAATAAAAATACGGTACCGCCTCCTTCTGGGTTACGCATTTTACAAAAATATTGATTCGGCTTTAACCAATCAGCTGGCTCTGTGGTCAAAGCAGCGGCAGAAAATCGCTGCTTGACTGTACTCAGAGGCTCTAAAGGTTCTAGGCCAAGAAATGTTTCACCCTGCACTGCTGGGCTAGTCAACAACATTAATAAAAATATCAATACAGTATGCATAACGTTATATATCGTGATTCAGTTTTTTTATGATTACACTTAAGCAGTAATGATTAAAACACAACGATGAGTATCCTTCTAAATGAGCTATAGCCCAGAGTTGAATCTACTCGATTTTGCATCGTATAGCTGCGCAGGCTTTCACTAGTGTAGAAGGTTTCTGAAATACCTACGTAAAATACCCACATGATCAAGTTAAACCCAGCCATACTTTCAGCCCTACTGGCAGCCGGATTATTTGGAGCCAGCACACCGCTTGCCAAATTATTAGTAGGCGACATACCACCACTGCTGCTAGGTGGTTTACTGTATTTCGGTAGCGGCGTAGGCTTGGGATTGGCAAGACTAGTGCGTGACCGCGGCTGGTCCAGCGTCTCTTTAAACCCAGGTGAATGGCGCTGGCTTTTGCTGGCCATAGTCAGTGGTGGAATGCTGGGTCCGGTGCTGCTGATGGTTGGATTACAAACTGTATTGGCATCCACTGCGTCACTCATGCTTAATCTGGAAGGTGTATTAACTGCCCTGCTCGCGTGGATCGTGTTTCGTGAACATACCAATCGCCGGGTTGTCTTGGGTATGGCAGCCATTATTGCCGGTGGTATTTTGTTGGCCCTACCAGATCGTTTAACACTCCAATCCGACATTATCGGGCCACTCGCAGTGGCTGGAGCGTGTCTATGCTGGGCTGTCGATAACAATCTAACCCGCAAAGTAGCGACCACTGATGCACTCTTTATCGCCAGCAGCAAAGGACTGATAGCAGGCATCATCAATTGCACATTGGCGTTGGCCTTAGGCCAGCACCTTCCAGATAGTTCCGTTATTTTTGCAACCATGAGCTTAGGCTTAGCAGGTTATGGAGCAAGTTTGGTGTTGTTTGTATTGGCGTTACGTGGATTGGGTACTGCTCGCACGGGTGCTTATTTTTCTACCGCTCCCTTCATAGGTGCAGCGCTGGCATTGATGATGGGCGAATCTACTGGCCCGTTTTTCTGGTGGGCTAGCGCACTGATGTGTGTTGGTGTCTGGTTACATTTGACTGAGACACATGAACATCATCATGTGCACGAACCACTAGCGCATAAACACACTCATAGTCACGATGAGCATCATCAGCATGAACACGAATTTGAGTGGGATGGTGCTGAGCCGCACTCCCACTTTCATCACCATACCGCGCTCACACACTCGCACCCACATTTTCCTGACATACACCACCGACACACGCATTGAAATGAAAGCAGCAACAAATTTAGCGCAAATGGTCGGCTAAATAATCCATTAACACTCTGACGCGATGCGGCACCTGCCGATTGCTAGGTAACATGGCGTAAATACCTAACTCTGGTAGCGCAAAGTCCGCCAGAATAGTCACCACTTTGCCAGACTGCAGCGCTTTCTCAATAATAAAATCAGGCTGTAGCGCGATACCTAACCCTCGCTCAACCGCATCGTTTAGTGCTTCACCGTTATTTGAATGTATGCGCGCTCGTATGGGAAAAGGGGTTACTACACCTTTGACGTCAAATGACCATGTCTGTTTTGATTCGTTCGTCGTGGTGTAACTCAAGCACTCATGGTGAACTAACTCAGACGGATGACGTGGTGTTCCATGCTCTGCAAGATAGCCCGGTGATGCTACCGCACTCATTTGGCTAGTGCCTATACGGCGTGCAATTTCAGTTGCACCCAAACGGGCAGTAATGCGGATCGAAAGATCGATCGCTTCCTCTATTAGATTCACACGCCGGTCGGTGTAATCCATATCCAGCTGCACTTCAGGATAGCGACGTGCAAACTCCATCAATAATGGTGCAACCCGCATCAACCCATATGTCAGCGGCAAGCTAATGCGTATCATGCCGCGCGGTGTTTGCCGCTCCTCAGCCACTCCCGTCTCAGCCGCCTCCACTAAGTTGAGTATGACGCGACACTTCTCAAGATAGGCAGCACCCTCTGAGGTCAGCATCAAGCGTCGCGTACTGCGCACCATAAGCTTAGTCCCCAGATGCCGCTCGAGCGCGGCGATTTGACGTGTAACTGCCGAACGTGCCAACCCCATTTGCTGGGCAACCGCAGAAAAGCTGCTTAGCTCAGCTACGCGGACAAACAGGTGCATGGCTAGGAGTCTGTCCATTGTTGCTCCTAATGGAATAAATATTTGTTGATTGTCCCCTATTTAATATCAAGCGAACAGTCTACAGTCTCCTCTTCAACAAATCATAGCCAGCACATATCAAGATGAAAACTCATCTTCCTACCTTGTTTGTCCCGCATGGGGCGCCTACGTTTGCGCTCAGGCCCGGTGCCGCGGGCGCCGCCATGGCTGAAGCAGCCAGCAAACTACCAAGGCCGCGCGCTATTGTTATTATCAGTCCACATTGGGATACCGAAGTACCTACGGTGGGTAATGCTGAGCGACTATCAACCATCCATGATTTTTACGGTTTCCCGCAAGAGCTGTATGAATTGAACTACCCCGCAACTGGTTGCCCCGAGGGTGCACACGTAGTTGCAGAGTCAATTTCAGCGGGTGGGCTGGCTGTACGCGAAGTAGCTTCAGAAGGTTTGGATCATGGCGCTTGGGTGCCTTTGCGACTGATGTACCCTGACGCTGATATACCGGTTATACCGGTGTCACTACAAAGTCATGCCGGTGTGGCACAAGCATATACGTTAGGTCAGGCTCTTGCGCCGTTGGTAGAAAAAGATTTTCTGATCATAGGCTCTGGCAACATTACGCATAACCTGGCTGACTATATGATTGCGCGTCAAAACGGTGGGCAAACACCAAGCTATGTGCGTGATTTCCCTGAATGGATAGCAGCACATCTGCTCAAGGGCGATGTAGAGTCACTACTGCACTACCGTGAACATGCTCCGGGAGCGCGAAATGCTCACCCTACGGATGAACATTTATTACCTTTATATGTCGCATTAGGTGCGGCAGGAAAAGGCGCAGAGGTTGTACGTCTGCACGCAGGCATCAGCGACTATGTACTGGCTATGGACGCCTATGCATTCTCACCAAAACATTAATTTCTGAGGATTTCATGTCAGAGTCATCGCATTACACCCGTACCGCAAAGACACTGCACTGGCTTATGTCATTGGTGATTTTTAGTATGCTGGCACTTGGTTTCTACATGAGTGACTTGCCGCTCTCACCCGAAAAACTAAAACTCTACTCATGGCATAAATGGGCAGGTGTCACTCTATTTTTATTAGTCATCATACGACTCGGTTGGCGCATCACCCATACGCCTCCAGCCATGCCCGATCAGATGCCTCAGCTGCAACGCAGAGCTGCCTATGCTTTTCATTTCCTGCTGTATTTATTGATGTTCATAATTCCCTTGTCAGGATGGCTGATGAGTTCGGCCAAAGGCTACCAAACCGTTTGGTTTGGTGTGCTGCCTATACCTGACCTAATACCTAAAAATAAAATGGTGGGCGATAGTCTGCAAGAGCTACACGAGGCACTCAACACCCTACTCATAGGCGTTCTGATCATTCATGTGGTTGCAGCCCTTAAACATCATTTCTTTGACAAAGACGACATACTCAAACAAATGCTTCCATCCAGGAGACACGTCGCAACGGATGAAAGTAGTTAATTCTTACCCCAAAATCCAGCAGTACTGCAGTAAAAATAAACCCCACTTAACAACACGGAGATTCATTAATGAAAATCACAAAAAAACTTTTTTCTATGCTGGTTTTATCAGCCGCGGCATCATCCAATACATACGCCGCCACTGATTCCTATGCGATTGATAATTCGCATACGTTTCCACGTTTTTCCTACAGCCACCTAGGCTTTTCGACTCAGCTTTCACGCTTTAACAAGACTACCGGCAAGGTGATGTTTGATAAGGCTGCAAAAACAGGCCAGGTAGATATCACCATCGACACCACATCGGTTGATACAGGTTCGTCGATTTTTAATGAGCATATTCAAGCTGAGGATTTTTTGAATACGGCTAAATTTCCTACGGCGACATTCAAATCAACCAAAGTAATTTTTAGTGGCGACAAGCTATCTGAAATTCAAGGTAACCTAACACTCAAGGGTATTACCAAGCCAGTGACTCTGACTGTCACATCATTCCAGGCTATACCTCACCCTATGGCTAAGAAAGACGCTATCGGCGCCAATGCGTTTGCTAACATCAAGCGTACCGATTTCAATATGGGCAAATATGCGCCTAACGTAAGCGATGAAGTACGCATTGATATCGCCATCGAAGCAATCAAAGAGTAATCGTTTTGATTGATCTCAGTTCATCTGAGCGATCAACCAAAACCCCCCACCTGCTAGCGTATGTGGGGGGGTTTTTTCACTAAACCTATTAGATGGTTTTCTCGTTAAACAGAACGAGGCTGGATGTTCATATCCATTTGCCGCACAGCTTCAACCAAACGATCTGCATAGTCATCAGGTGACGTTCCATCGATGACCCCTGCTCGTTGAAGCTTAGTCAGCACTCGCTCATTGGCCTCACATAAAATTACTCGAATACCGCGCTGACGTAATTTGTGCATGACCTCTTCCAACACCTGTATACCTGTTACATCCATAAAGGGAACACGGCGTAAGCGAATAATCAGTGATACAGGTTTCATGTGCGCCTGAACCAACGCACGCTCAAAATTTTCTACAGCACCAAAAAACATAGGGCCTGCAATCTCGTACACTAACAATCCCTTGGGTAATTGATAAATGCCGTGGCGTGCTAACTCAGTATGGAGTTCAGTTTCATCGACTGGCAATGTTTCAACGGCATCTGACATGCGCCGCAGAAAATGCAGTATCGCCAAAATCATTCCAACATTAACAGCTACCACTAAATCAGCAAATACCGTTAATACAAAAGTTATAACTAAAATTATACGATCAGCAAATGGTGCCGTTTTAAGGAGATGAGCAAAATGCTTAGCCTCACTCATATTCCATGCCACAATAAATAAAATAGCCGCAAGAACAGCTAACGGTATACCTGATGCAAGCGGCGCAAGAAATAGCAGTACCGCAATCAGTGTGAGCGCATGAGTAATACCTGCCAACGGACTGGTGGCTCCGTTACGAATATTCGTCGCTGTTCGCGCTATCGCACCAGTAGCAGCAAACCCACCAAAAAATGGCACCACCATATTAGCTACACCTTGACCTATTAATTCCTGATTCGAATCGTGCTTGGTACCTGACATGCCATCAGCTACTACAGCTGAGAGCAATGCTTCAATAGAGCCCAACATAGCAATCGTAAAGGCAGGGCCTATCAGGGTAATCATTTGCGGCACAGAGAACGTTGGCACTTCAAAGGCAGGCAGCCCCGTAGGTATTGCACCAAATGCAGAGCCTATGGTACCCACATCCGGTAATTGTAAAAACATCTGCACCAGCGTCACCGCTATCATGGCCACTAGTGGTCCGGGGATACGAGCGAATAATTTTATTTTTGGCGTGAGTAAAACCAGCATCAAGCCTAGCAGCGCCAAACTCAGTGTCGGCAAATGCGTATTTGGTAGTGATTGAATTAAATGCCAGAGTTTTTCGTGAAAATGCTCGCCCACCGGTTTAGGCAGACCGAAAAATTCACTCCATTGACTAACAAAAATGATGACGCCTATGCCAGCAGTAAACCCCACAACAACAGGTGCTGGAATAAATTTGATGACGCCACCCATACGAGCTAAGCCCATCAACACCAGTATCAGACCCGCCATCAGTGTGGCAACCTGCAAACCGACCACGCCATATTTTGCAGTGATGCCAGCCAATATAACGATGAATGCACCGGTCGGTCCGGCAATCTGTACTCGGGTTCCACCTAAAATGGAAATCAGGCCACCGCCTATGATGGCGGTATAAATGCCTTGCTCAGGTCGCGCACCTGACGCAATTGCAAAAGCCATTGCTAATGGTAAAGCGACTATGCCAACGACTAGACCTGCAATTAGATTGGGTAACCAGTGAATTCGCGCAAACAAACCTGCACGGTGAGCTTCCAACACGGCAATCATTGACTTACTCCTTAGCTCTGCGTTGCAGAGCCTCGCTGAGAACGCAACGACTCGTGTACTTAGCTACGCATCCCGCACACCAGTTCCATGAGATGTTGATTCTGTGTGCCATTGATAACCGGACGCCAATTATCTTCAGGATCATTATTACTACTGATTTTTTCGCCTTTTAAATACTGTGCATTGAAAAACTCACCTCGCAAATTACGAAACTGAGATTGTTTGCAATCGTATTCTTTATGCGAACGATTTGACAATACGCCATTGAGCGGAAAGCTATAGCTCAACATTTCCCACACAGTGACATGGCTACCATTCGTAATGATAGTTTTGTCATCATAGTAAAACTCTGCTTTACCATTGTCACCATACAGTACCCATTCAGCATGCGTACTGGTAACGACTAAGCTCAATAAGAGCGCTGCTATAGCTCTGACTATCATCATGCATCCTTCTTTTCTTGGTGGCGTGAAGAACGCCAAAGTGCCCAGTATAAATATCCAGTGGCAATCAACACTGCAAATGCATAAGCGCTAACCGTCAGAGCCCAACCGTCAAGACCTACTTTAGGTCCCAACACGTGTCGAAAGATCAGATACAGAAAGAACGCAAATAAAAAATAACGAATTTTTTGCTGACGCGTCATGTAATCAGCACCGCTCGTATTAGAGTGAATTAACGAAGGCGATTAAGTCATCTCGCTCAGATTTAGTAAACCCTGTAAATAAATCACGGGACGTTTTTGCTTCGCCGCCATGCCACAGTATGGCTTCTAAAACATTGCGCGCACGCCCGTCGTGTAAAAGATGAGTGCTGCCATTAACCTGTTCTGATAAACCGATACCCCACAAAGGCGCTGTACGCCAGTCATTTGGGCCTGCCTTGAAATCTGGACGGCCATCGGCCAAGCCTGGACCCATATCGTGCAATAACAAATCTGTGTAGGGGCGGAAGGTACGTTTTGATAGCACAGGCAACAAGGGATAGTCTCCGGTGTGCAACTCAGGGATGTGGCATTGCGCACAACGAGCCTGATCAAATAATTTTTGGCCACGTTTTACGTTTTCACTCTCTTGATTACGCGGGGCTGGCGCATCGAGTGCAACCTGCCAGAAATGTAATTCATCCCACGCATAATCCAATAGCTCCGGACGATTT
>CAYUDI010000116.1:6994-8493 GCA_964443585.1 uncultured Bifidobacterium sp. | reverse complement strand
ATCCATTGAACTACGGCGAGACGCGGGCCAATTATCTCTAAAAGCCACTACGAAGATTATAGCTTAGGCTTACGCAGACATTAGTAAAGCTTCTATGAAGCCGCATTAGTTTTAAATGGCGACTAGCTCAGCAAGCCGCCTCAAATTGATCTGCATTTTTCCCTTTAAATGGTGCATAAAATTCTTTGACCAATTGCATGTCATTTTCTATATCGCCTGTGGGTAGTAATACTGGACCTATGCCACTTACCTTACGTGAATAATCCATGTAAGCCATCAAAATTGGTACTTTGGCTTCCAATGCTATGTAATAAAAACCAGTCTTCCAATAGCGTGTTTTGCTACGCGTTCCTTCGGGCGGTATGACGAGTTGTACCGGGCCATCGGCATTAATAAGTGCCTGCGCAGATACCGCAACCAAATTGTTGGATTGTTCTCGGTGGACTGGGATGCCACCTAACCAATGCATCAGGCCACCGAACGGGAATCGGAAAATACTCGCTTTGCCCATCCAATAAATATTTAAGCGAAATGCGAATGCCACCATCAGCGTATAGGGAAGATCCCAATTGCTGGTGTGCGGCGCTGCGATAAAAACACATTTGCTGGCATTGCCGGGCAGGTGTCCGTCAATTGTCCAGCCACTCAAATGAAGATAGAGAACAGAAAGTCGACGCAGTACATGGCTGACAACAGGAGTCGAAAAAATAGTTCTGTGCATAGAAGTAGTTATGTTGCCAGCGTTTATTTAATGATCTCTAGCCAAGAGTACAAGCACATATGAAGATTATAGCGTGCAGGATAGGCGTAATTTCAGATCGTCGTAGGGGATGAGCACCCTTGTAGTTACAATAGAGCCTTGCATAGTCTATTGTCTTGGTTGCCGTCTTAGGTAATCAGGCCCACACCCATCATGTCTGTCATCTCAATTAGTAATGCTCAACTCGCTTTTGGTCACGTGGCCTTACTCGACCATGCCGAGTTTTCTCTGGAAGCGGGGGAGCGTATTGGTTTAATCGGTCGTAATGGCACGGGTAAATCATCTTTATTAAAAGTGATTGCCGGTCGCACGAAACTTGATGATGGCTTACTCACCTTTCAACAAGGTTTGCAAATTGCCTATGTAGAGCAAGAACCTGAATTTAACCCTCAGGCCAGTGTGTTTGATACCGTAGCTTCGGGTCTTTCGAATGCGATGGAATTGATAACTCAATACGAACTGCTCACTTCGCAGCTAGGCACGGACGATGATACGGCGCTGCTGGATCAAATGCTACATCTACAATCCAGTATCGATGAGGTCGATGGCTGGAATTTAGAGAACCGCGTTCAAACAACGCTACAAAAGCTCAATTTAGACCGCTCTCGTTTAATAGCAACCCTATCGGGCGGTATGAAAAAAAGGGTTGCCCTTGCGCGTGCTTTGGTTAGCGCGCCGGATGTATTGTTACTCGATGAGCCGACGAACCATCTGGATTTTTCTTCGATTGCCTGGCTCG
>CAYUDI010000116.1:2380-6984 GCA_964443585.1 uncultured Bifidobacterium sp. | reverse complement strand
TGTATTGTTTATCACGCACGATCGAAGTTTTCTTGATAACGTGGCCACGCGCATCGTTGAGCTGGATCGCGGTCATTTACAGTCCTACCCGGGAAATTTTTTGGCATATCAGATTAGAAAAGCTGAGCAATTAGCCATAGAAGATACAGAGAGTGCGAAATTTGACAAGGTGCTCGCACAAGAAGAGGTCTGGATACGTAAAGGAGTCGAGGCCAGACGTACTCGTAATGAAGGCCGGGTACGCAGGTTAGAAGCTTTGCGTTTAGAACGCTCACGTCGACGTGATCAACAAGGTCAGGTCAAACTAGAACTGACCGCTGGGGAGCGTTCAGGAAAAATTGTGGCAGAGTTGGTTAATGTAGATAAATCGTATGATGATCGTTTTATTGTTCGACATTTCAATGCCATTATTCAGCGCGGTGACAAGATAGGTTTGATAGGCGTAAATGGTGCGGGTAAGACGACGCTTTTGCGTTTAATACTGGGCGAAGAAGCTCCTGACTCAGGGACCATACGGCAAGGTGCACGTTTGCAAGTGGCTTATTTCGATCAAATGCGCGAACAATTAAATGATGAATTAAGTTTGGTAGAAACCATTGCTCCGGGTAGTGACTGGGTCGAAATCAACGGGCAGCGCAGACATGTGATGACATATCTGAATGATTTTTTATTTGCACCCGAGCGTGCTCGTTCACCAGTAAAAACCCTCTCAGGTGGAGAGCGTAATCGTCTCTTGTTAGCACGTTTGTTTGCTAAGCCGGCCAATGTGTTGGTGTTAGATGAACCTACCAATGACTTGGATATCGATACGCTGGAATTACTCGAGCAATTGCTCGAAGAGTACGAAGGCACCGTATTCCTTGTCAGTCACGATCGTACGTTCCTAGACAACGTCGTCACGCAGGTTGTGGTGGCTGAAGGTGACGGAATTTGGAAAGAGTATGTAGGCGGTTACGCCGATTGGGACCGGGTACGTAAGTCAGTGAAAACAGTACCTGAAAAAGAACTCTCTAAGTCTACTGATAAGCTCAAAGAAGTAGCTGTTACGGCATCACCTAAACTTAAAAAGCTGAGCTTTAAAGAACAGCGTGAACTTGAACAACTACCTCAGCAGATAGCCGCACTCGAAGCCGAGCAAGCAACTATTACTGAAAAATTAGCAGACTCTGCGTTATACGCAAAAGAACCGGCGCAAGCCCAGCAGCTGAGTGAGCGATTTGCTCAAATTGATCAGTTGCTTGTTGAAAATTTGGAGCGGTGGGAAGCAATAGAGGCACGCTCAAAAAGCTGACATATTCGCTCGCTAATTTAGCTTACGTATCGCTTTGCGCAAAGAGGGTAGTCCCTGGCGTAGCGAGGGTGCGTCGGGTGCATTTGGATGCTCTGCCAGGTAGATTTCAATATCGTTTAATGCTGCTTGCGGACAATCCAGATTAGCAAACGCTAACCCACGATCGCGCCGCTCACTCAATTCATTGGGTAGCAAGATCACCAGACGCTGCTGAATATTTAATAGTTGTCGCCAGTGAGGGTGTTCTGTAAACAAGGCTTTCAAATTACGCAGCATACGAGCGAGTATGCTGCGCGGCGTGGCCTCAGCGAGGTAGCTTGCCAGCGAAGGTTCATTCGGGATTCGTGATTTGGCGAAATAGGGTTCGAGTCGTTCTTCCAGGTCTTCGCGCGACAGACTGGCGCCATTAAAAGGATCCAAAATGATGTCGCCGCTTTTGACGGATAGTTTCATCAGGAAGTGTCCTGGAAAAGAAATTCCTTTGACTCTTAGTCCGATATGGCTGGCTAATTCCATATAAATAACAGCTAGTGAAATTGGTATGCCACGCCGACTGGCAAGGACTTTATTCAGATAGCTGTTATCTGGACTGTAGTAGTCATTTAGGTTACCGGCAAATCCCAGCTCTTGATAAAAAAAATTATTAAGTAATCGCAGCTTGGGTATTTGTGCAATATCAGCTGGAAGGCGGCGCCGCAGGCGTACCACAAGTTTATCTATCTCCAATAAGCAGTGGTTGAGATCCATAGAGGGATCATCATCTTGAGCAATGCTGAGCGCAGCCTCAAACAACGGAATATCGTCTTCTTGAACTAGAGAAGTAAAGTAATCCAGCGGCTGCAGTAGGGTGTTGTCGAATTCCATGTATCGTATGTTTTAGTCAGACTCGCGTTTGAAATCTGTGAGTCGCATACCCATAGCAAACAGTGCGGCAAAATAACATGCCGCACAAGCAAACAACACCACAAACAGTATTCCTATGCGAGCCCACGGCGTTGAGTGCAGGCTAATCCAGTCAAATTGCGATCCCAGCCACAAACCGACGCCGGCTAAAAGGAAAATAGCACCGAGTAGTTGGATAATAAAGTACGACCAACCGGGTCCGGGCTGATAAATCTTATTTTTTCTGAGCATAAAAAATAAGAAAAAAGCATTCAGCGTAGCGCCTAATCCTATGGATAGTGCGAGACCCGAATGCGCTATCCAAGGTACAAAAATTAAATTCATAAGTTGGGTCGAGATCAAAACTCCAACCCCAATTTTTACAGGCGTGCTGATGTCTTGCTTGGCATAAAAACCAGGCGCAAGAATTTTTACGAGTATAAGACCCATTAGGCCAACTCCATAGGCCACAAGTGCCTGAGCTGTCATGTCGACCGACAAGGCATCAAATCGGCCGTAATGAAATAAGGTACTCGTGATAGGTACGGAGAGGACCATCAATGCAACCGCAGCAGGCATAGCCAGTAGAAATGTTAATCGCAGTCCCCAATCGAGCAAGGAAGAGTATTCCTGTTGGTCGCCACAAGCATGTGCTTTAGACAAGCTGGGTAAAAGAATAGTGCCCAGTGCGACGCCAAGTAATCCTGTGGGTAATTCCATCAAACGGTCGGCATAGGAAAGCCAGGAAACGCTGCCATCAGTAAGGTGAGAGGCGATATTGGTATTTATAATCAAACTGATTTGTGCGGCCGAAACAGCAAAGGTAGCCGGTAACATTTGCTTGAGCACACGCCGCACGCCTTCGTCCGACAAAATCTCAAACGGGTTCATGCTAATACGCGGCAACATTCCTATTTTGCGTAGTGCAGGTAGTTGTAGCCCGAGTTGTAGTACGCCGCCAATAATGACTGCAATAGCGAGAGCAAAAACCGGTTGCGATAGATAGGGAGCAAGTAGCAGTGAACAAAAAATGAATGCGAGGTTGAGTAGCACGGGTGTAAATGCCGGCACTTTAAACTCTCTCCATGTGTTGAGTATGCCCCCAGCGAGCGCTACTAATGACATGAATAAAATGTAGGGAAACATAATTCGCGTCATCGACACCGAGAGCGACATGGCTAATGGGTCTTTAGCAAAGCCACTGGCCATGATGAGTACGATGACTGGTGAAGCGATCACACCCAGTACCGATGTGGCTAACAAAACCCAAAACATGACAGTAGCCACATGGTCAACCAGTATGCGGGTTGCTCGAGGGCCACGCTGGTTTTTGTACTCAGCAAGAATCGGTACAAAGGCTTGTGAGAATGCACCTTCTGCAAACAAGCGTCGTAATAGGTTGGGGATACGGAAGGCGACAAAAAAAGCATCGGTGTAGACCGAGGCTCCGAAAGTCCGGGCTATCAGGAACTCGCGTACCAGTCCAGTGATGCGAGATAGCATCGTCATGCCAGATACGGTGGCGAGCGTTTTATGCAAATTCATAACAACCGATTATAGCGGTAGGTTTTTTACGGCAGGCTAAGCTTTTGGGAAGGCGTAAGGAATGAAGCTACCTACGATGATCGACCGAGTTGGAATAAAGAGGCGATTGCAGACAAAGTTTTATTATCAAATAGATAAATTTGCAATATTGATGAGTAATTTATTGTTTCAATGAAGGCTATTGTCAGCCTTGCCCATGATTTGCTCAGGTCATCAAAACCCGCTATAATCTTCGTTTTTCGAAATTCCGCCCGGAGCAGAGCTCCTGGCCTTACCCCAGGAACAATTCATGGCAAATACCGCACAGGCGCGTAAGCGCGCCAGGCAAGCAGTCAAGCTCAATGCGCACAATTCCAGTCAGCGCTCGACGCTACGCACAGCAATCAAAGCAGTCCGTAAGGCAATTGAATCTGGCGACAAAGCCTCTGCCACGTTAGTTTTCCAGACATCCATGTCTGTAATCGACAGAATCGCTGACAAACGTATCATTCATAAAAACAAAGCTGCTCGTCACAAGAGTCGTCTTTCTGCCGCAATTAAAGCCTTAGCTTAAGTTCGCTGTCCGGTATATCCGGACGAACTACTAAAACCCCGTCTGGTTGACTGCTTGACGGGGTTTTTATTTGGGTAAGCCGCCCACCTTAGTACCTGGTTTGAGGTTCTTCTGCCTAAACCACCCCTGATTCATTTCCAAAGCATATCGTGCTGGTTTTTTTGCGCAGTGCGCATCCTGCGTCTGCGGTTGCATATCTTCTATGTTGATAATGGTGTCGGCCTCGTCAATAAAGGCCACAGAGAGTGGTAAAGGGGTATTTTTCATCCACATGCAGACCAATCGGCTCTCGGGAAACCGAAATACCATACCTTCGTTGACGCCCATTTTTTC
>CAYUDI010000116.1:0-2370 GCA_964443585.1 uncultured Bifidobacterium sp. | reverse complement strand
CATCAGCCCTTGCGCGCGTTCTTCTTCACGTAGAGCTACTTCAGCTTGCACAAGATGTATACCTAAATTAAGAGTGGTGACCGGGAATTTTTGTTGAGACTGAACTTGCGAGCAGTTAAAAATCAGCGCACATAGCGCAGCAAATATAGTTTTTTTCATTATGGGTGATCTGGAATGCTAAGTGAATGTGGAAAGAGTCATGAGGTGTTTCACTAGTATTGCAAACGGAATTTTGTGCAGGTAACAAAGCCCAGAGATTGTAACTGCATGACTATAAATTCAGAGCTATTGCTTCCATTCATCCTCGCTAACTAAGCGCCACTCGCCCGGCCAAATGGGATGGCTAGCCAACGAAAATGGACCGATAGCGCTTCTAATGAGCCTTAGTGTGGGCAACCCTACTGATGCAGTCATCCTGCGAATTTGTCGGTTTTTACCCTCGGACAAAGTAATCGAGAGCCAGGCCACAGGAATATGTAGTCGTTCGCGCACGGGCGGATCGCGTTGCCACAGCCACGGGGGCGATTCGATCATCACAGTGCGGCTGCCACGGGTTGTGAAATCGCCTAAATTGATGGGTTGCTGCAAGCATTGCAGTTGCTGAGCATTGGGTGTTCCCTCGACCTGTACGAGGTACGTTTTTTCTTTGCCAAAGTCTGGATGGCTAATTTCTTGCTGGAGTTGGCCGTTATTTGTCAGCAGCATTAAGCCTTCGCTATCCGCATCGAGTCGCCCAGCTGGGTAAACGTTTGGAAAATCTATATAAGCGGCCAGAGTCTGGCGGGTCGCATGAGCTGAAAACTGGCTCATTACGCCAAATGGTTTATTGAATAAAATCAATGACATTAGTAATTCTTTGGTGGTCTTATCGGTGCATAGATAGCTGAGCATAGCCTTAATGAGTATGCGTGCCTCGGCGCAGTTCGTGGCACACTCGTTACCCTAGCGAACAGCGAAATTCTAGTGCATAATGTGAAACGCTGTCTTATGTCTTATATAAGACTAAAATGTCATATCGCTCGTAGCCTAATTGAAGTACTTTGCTGTTCACAAAACGCAAAATACAATTTCTTTATCCGCCAAAATCTTCGGAGATAACGATGTATCAACATATTAAAGTGCCCGCCGAGGGTAAGAAAATCACAGTCCAACCCGACTATTCCCTCGATGTGCCTGACAACCCCATCATTCCTTATATTGAGGGCGATGGCACAGGTGTTGATATTAGTCCGGTGATGATTAAAGTCATAGATGCGGCAGTAGCTAAGGCCTATGGCGGTAAACGCAAAATCAGCTGGATGGAGATTTTTGCAGGCGAAAAATCCACCATGGTCTACGGCCCGGATGTCTGGTTGCCAGAAGAAACGTTGAGCGTATTAAAAGATTTTGTCGTGTCGATCAAAGGGCCGCTGACTACGCCAGTTGGCGGCGGTATCCGGTCCCTCAACGTCGCTCTGCGGCAAGAACTCGATCTGTATGTCTGTTTGCGCCCTGTTCGCTATTTCAAAGGTGTGCCGTCACCCCTCCGCGAACCTGAAAAAACCGATATGGTGATTTTTCGCGAGAATTCCGAAGATATCTATGCCGGTATTGAGTGGCAGGAAGGTACGGAAGGCGCGAAAAAAGTTATCGATTTCCTTATCAAGGAAATGGGTGTGAAGAAGATTCGCTTCCCGCAAACCTCTGGTATCGGTGTAAAGCCTGTTTCGCGCGAGGGTACTGAACGTCTCGTGCGCAAAGCACTGCAATACACCATTGATAATGACAAGCCGTCACTGACCATAGTCCATAAGGGCAACATCATGAAGTACACCGAGGGTGGCTTCCGTGATTGGGCTTATGCATTGGCTCAAAAAGAATTTGGTGCAACCCTTATCGATGGCGGCCCATGGTGCAAATTTAATAATCCTAAGACTGGCAAGGAAATTATTGTCAAGGATTCGATTGCAGATGCCTTCTTGCAGCAGATACTGTTGCGTCCGAATGAGTACAGCGTGATTGCCACACTGAACTTAAATGGCGATTACATCTCTGATGCTCTGGCTGCTCAGGTTGGAGGTATCGGTATTGCGCCGGGTGCTAATTTGTCTGATTCGGTCGCGATGTTTGAGGCAACGCATGGCACCGCGCCCAAATACGCTGGTAAAGACTACGTCAACCCGGGTTCACTTATCCTGTCTGCGGAGATGATGCTGCGTCATATGGGCTGGTTTGAGGCGGCTGATTTGGTGATTAGTTCGATGGAGAAATCAATTACTTCAAAAAAGGTAACTTACGATTTCGCTCGCCTGATGGAAGGTTCAACGCAGATGTCCTGCTCAGGATTTGGCGATGTGATGATTTCACATATGTAGGAATGATCTGAGTAAC
>CAYUDI010000115.1:6324-8507 GCA_964443585.1 uncultured Bifidobacterium sp. | reverse complement strand
TTTACCGTCATGTTTCTAGGCTTTCAAGTTGAGCGAGCTGCTAATCTTTTAAGTGATCACAATATGCGATAGATGTCCTCCGCCCAAAAACATTTTTCTCGGAATGAAATTTCGATATCAGTAATGAAATTATTTGGGCCAATATTTTGCTGTGTATTGATAACCTTTATTCGTCATACAGACCCATATTTCCTTTGATTTTTTTGAGAAATCCTCGCTTATTAGTTCGTGAGTAGACCCTTGGGGTGTATCGGTTGAATAATCTCCATTAGGTCGACCACCACACTCAACCCAGTCCACTCGCCAACTATCCTTAGTCATTCCTGGCTTCTCCCAATATTCACCCAAGCCTTTGGGATGCACTAACCGTTCGTAAGCTTCGCGGTCGCAATAGGCTAGAGGTGTTTGGGGGCCGCAAATATGACCATTACCTATCGTGCATCCTGCTAATAAACTTAAACAGATTACAAATGCAATGCTAAGTACTAATTTCATTTATATTCTTTCAATAAAATTGAAATCGCGTTCCACATTTCTGGCGTTAAAAGTTCGGCCATAGCGAACGGCGAGGACATTAGAATTGCTCCCGAAGCACTCCAGGTGTCTTGGGCTTTTTTTACTAAATAGCTTCTATCGCGTGTTGCATTCCCCTGATCGTCATACAAGCCGGTTAATTTGCCACCCACCATATCGTGCGTGCCGGCAAACGCTTCAACTAACTGATCTTGCCAACTACCGGCTTGGCAGGGCACGCCAAACAAGGTTCCTTTTGCACCTTGAATACCGCCAGTTAATCCCGTCATTTTTTTACCATCTGGCGTAATTAAAAATTCTTCTAATGAGTTGACATGAGCGACTTCTGGTTTAAATTCAATCATGCCCTCAGCATTAATCTTTAAACTTCCATCCTGATTTGTTTTGCATCGACTGTTATCATCACCACACAATAAATCCAGATCGATACGCGTGCCGCCTATCTTCTTTCCATCGCTCCTAACCCCCGTACTACTACCCGAATCATTAGACAAAACAGTTTTACCATCGGTTATACCTGCAAATTTTTGTGAGTCATCTATCATTAATTTGCGCATTTCTTCAGCTGCTACAGATAGCGTTTCTTTAGCCACAGCAGCGCCACCCAGTCCGACGACTGCACCGATTAGGATGTTCATGACGCGTTCTTCGCGATTCAAATGAGTTAGATGATCTCTGATCGCTCTTTGTTTTTCCGGATCATTTCCTGCGTGGCTTAATTGAACATACAACTCATTGCGCTGTTTTGTGACGTAGTTATTCACCGTTTTACCTGCTTCATAACCAAAGCTTTGAGTAATCGCTACCTGTGCATTGATTTCTTTTTGTACTTTGCTGGCGTCAAATATTTTGGCTAATGCCGCACCTTGGTCTCCAGAGTTGGTCGCATCCGTGCGCGCCCTACTGTCACCCGCTATGCCGCTAATGCCTGCAAGGGTGATGCTGGTTGATTTACCGCTGTCGCTTCCTATGCCTGCACTGGTGCCGCCGGGTACCAACGTGCCTTGCGGGCTAACTGCTGTACCCAGGTTTACGCCACTGGCACTAGCGGAGTAGTGCGCATGGTTGGCGATGTCGTTGCCGCTGTATGTGCCGCCGGTTTGGAAATGATTGGCGTTGTTCTCTTCGGCTTTGTCGGTGCTGGTGATAACACCACCATGCAAGGTGGAGTTGCCTTTAACGTTGACATTGAAACCTTTGTCGCCTGCACGTATAGCGGCTTGCTGGTTAACGCTGGCGTAGTCACTTTTTATGTTGCTGTTGGATAGGTTGACACTGCCTGTGACTTTCGGCCCGAAGGTAATGCTGCCTCCCGCACTTTGCTGTTTGTTTTGGTAGATGCTGGTGTCTTGCATACTGGCGATGGTGAGATGCCCTCCTACGTCCGCTGTTACTTTGGGAGCTGCAACTATGGCGCCGATGATATTAGTGTCGCTACCAGACTTCAGTTGCGCTTCATGGCCCGACGTAATGTGGGTCTCTTGCCAGGTAGTGTCTTTACCATTGCCTTTGCCCCGACCCACACTGCCGGCCAGGGTTACACCCATGCCGCCTTTAGCGCCTAACTCCATGCCCACACCCACGCTCATGCTGTGGCTGCTATTGCTGCTGCGATGTTCTGATGTGTTGGCTGCGGCACGCAGGGTGAG
>CAYUDI010000115.1:0-6314 GCA_964443585.1 uncultured Bifidobacterium sp. | reverse complement strand
TGAGCTCGTCTTGAGCTGCCAGGTGTGCTGTTCCACCAGCGGTGATGGTGCTGCCTTGAATAATGATGTCACTTTCTTGACCGGCGCCTTTGGCAATGACTTGCACATCACCACCCGCTGCAATAGAAGATGCTGCGGTGTTATTTACCGTTTGCGTGCTGTGGCTTTGGCTCTTGGAGTTACCTAAACTGACTGAAACGGTAATGCCCCCCATCTTGTCTGCGGCGTTGGCGTCTTTAGTGGCAGTAGGCTTGCCTTGGGCATCGGTGGCGGTGACGATTTGGTTGTCTTTGCCGTTTATGGTGTGTCCTTGGCCAGCTTGGACTGCACTTGCTGCATTCACTGCTGCTAGTGCGGTACTGGTGGCCGCTAGAGCTTGCATACGCGGGTCGTTCGTATGAGAGGCAGCCTGATTCATGTGCTGAGCTAATTGCACGGCACTAATGACAGGATTCGAGACAGCCACCGTTAAGCCGGTTTGCTCGAACGTGGTATCGGTTTGGCTGCGACTAAGCTCGCGCGCTTCATTGATATCTATACGCTGGGCACTTAGGGAGACGTCGCCGACAGGGGCAATCACATGGCTACCTGTTTGGCGCAGGTTATGCCCTGCGTCGACGACGACATTGCCTTCCAAACTGCCTATGGTTGAGGCCGCCGCCGTGATGCTGTTGATGGTGGTGCTCTGGCGTTGTTTGCGGCTGCCTACGGTGACACCAAACCCACCCGAGCTCATCAAACCGGAAGTTTTTTGTTGGAAGGTGTGAGTGGCTTGCCGGGTATTGGTAGCCGCTTCAAGGGTGACGTTGTTGTTAGCTGTAATGATGGTGTTGGCTGTACTTATGACTTGACTGCCAGTTACCCATGCATCATTGCCAGCGCGCAGATCAACGGTATGCCCTGAGACGGTGGAGGCTTGCGCTGCGCTCTCATGCAGTACATCGCGCTCACGTCGTGTGGTGGAGGAGACCATGCCGTGCTCGGTGTGTTCATGGGCTTCATCCACATGGCGCTCGCTATTGCCAGCAGCTACCACGACGTTGCGGGCAGCCGTAATGGACACAGCACCTTGTTCGCTATGAACGGTGGCCGCATTTAAGTTAGCGTCTTGACCTGCAGCGATAAGGAGATCACCCTGGGTGTGTATCTGAGTGCCGACATCGGTGCGTTGGTTGTCGCGCCGTTGATTTTTTTTATCCCAAACGATGTGGTTGGCTGAATCTTCTATAACCACGCCAAGATGTAGGTCGTTACTGGCTATGCCCACCCAGGTTGCGTACGTTGTTACCCGATATAGCAAGGCTTTTTGCGGCAGTGATCTGGCCGCTATTGATTAAATTCTCTGACGTGGTTAAGTTCACCTCGCGCCCAGACAGTAATGCGCCTTTAGAATTCATATCGCCTTCGCGCAATCGAGCATAGAGTTCTGGCACCAGTGCGCGAGTATGTTCTCCATTGGGTAAGGTGATGTCTTTCTCAACCAGCCAAACAATGTCGCTAGTTAAGGCGGCAACTTGCTCGGCACTTAATGCCACACCGGGTCGCAACTGGAAGGTGGTGGCCACCGTTGCAGCATTGTTTAACAAAGCCTGGTACTGCTCTTCGTCGCTGGCGTAGCCTTCTAAAAAGCGCCGACCGGTTAATTGCGCTACTTGCTCGCGCACTAAGCGCTGTTCATAAAAGCCGTCACCTAAACGCTTTTGTACGGTGGTGGGGTCAACCGCCAATTGCGCTAATAAATACGCAGAACTTAACCATAGACGATGATTTGTAAAGGCCGGATCGGTTTCAATAACAGTGGTGGAATTGGGGTTAGGTGCTGTGCGGAATAAAGCGTTATTGCCACTGCCTGCATTAGTGAGTTGATCGTAACGCGCACGGGCATTGTCTTCATAGGCTACGGCGTTTAAAGAGATACCAAAACGGCTCTTGGCGGGTTCGTAGGCGACGGTGCGTGAACCCGTATCATCGCGTCCCTTTTGCCGGTCACGCCAATGAGAGGTAACGGTACCGCGCTCTTCTATGGTGCGCACGCCTTCTGCATCACGATTTATCAGCTGGGTTAACTGAGCGTTTAATTTACCGCCTGCGATAATCTGGCTTTTATCATTAAGGAGTGTCTCACCCGTTAAATGCATGTCGCCACCGGCGATGATCTTAGCGGGGTCGGTTTCAGCAATACGGCTCTCTTCTATTGTGCGTTGATACTTATAGCGACTCCAGGTTTCGTAATTTTTAACAGGCGTGTGCAGATTTCTTGGTTAAAGACGTAGACCTCCGGTGTGCCTTCAAGATAGCGCTCAGGCGCACCTGCGCCTTGGTACTCAACGATGTCTTCGCGTGAGACCTCTACTATCTTGGTACTAAAGTGCTCATTGGTGTTGTGCAGCTCAGCTGCAGCAATGCGGATGCTGTCTTGGGCTTCGATAGTGGCGCTGGTATTCTCAAGCAGTGATGCGTGCCCAATAGCGTGATATTCGCTATCCAATTCGCCACCAACAGCCATATCGCCCAAGCTTAAAAGTAATGCGTCTTCTTTGTTACTGATGTGCTCTGCGCCTATATCTAAACGCTCGCGTGCAGCTATCACCGGCGCTGATTGATCAGGATTCGGGTTGGCGTTAACAAGTGATGTGGCTTGAAGCGCAATATGGTCACCATAGATACGGTTGCGATTCTCTAACCTGCCATTGGCGAGCACAATAATCTCGCCCACACCAGCGGCGTCAGTTGCGCTCATGACACCGGCGTTGCGCACACCTAAACCAGCTTCGGTACCAACAAGATAAATTTTATGGGCGTACATGCCGCCCACGGCGGCTACATCGAGTGCGAAGCTGGGACGTTCTGGTTTGGGAATGGGTGGGTTTGCGTCATTAGCGTTTACATCGGCCATATTTGTAGCAATGGGCGTAGCTAGCGTGTTCTGTGCATTGACTTCATTGGTACCTAACGTCAAACGTAAATACTGTGCCCATAAACCCGCATTAATCTGTGCAGCGCGCGCGATGATATCGGTATAGGGTACTTTGGAGGCATCCATGCCCAGACCATCAATGGCTATCTGACCACCAGTAACACGATAGCCTTCAAGGTCGCCTACCGAATTAATACGTACTTCACCCGTTGTTAAGGTGGTGCGGCTGGCATTAATAAAGCCACAGCCATTACAGGTAATACCGGAACCATTTGCAACAACGACCTGGGCTTTATCGCCCGCGACTTCGATGCTGCCCAGAAGTTGGCTGGGGTTGGTGGAATTAACTTCGTTCAGGATGATCTTGGCTGGCCGACCTGTCACCATGGCATTGCCCACTATCCAACCACCTAATTGGGTCTGCACCGAATTCTGGGCATTATTTAAAATGAGGCCCTGCGGATTTACATCAAACTGGCTGTAACGATTATGAGATAAGCCTCGCGCACCGGGGGTTTGTATGTTGACGATGGGTACGCCATTGGCGGCGTTAATAACGAGCGGTTGCTGAGATACAGGCGCAGCGCGGTTAGGAATGATTTGCGCATGAGCTGAGAGTAATGCAGATACCGCGACGATCAACAAACAAGTTATGGATGCGGTGTAAGGGGTAGCGCTAGTCGCAGCGCTCGACCCACCCAAGCCACGCGATCGCTTAACATGCTCACCGACGACGACCCACATACCGCGCACCGCGCTATATACCCAGCCATAACACTGTTTATTCATCATGGACTCGCTAAAAAAATCGCCGATGGAAAAAAATCCACCAGCGATTTTAGATAGTCAGGAAAATGATTTTTAAACTTCGCTGCGCAGCTTAAAAAGCTCGCGCGAAAAAGTCTGTTACGAAAAAAACTGTGGCGAAATAACGTGCATGTTAATTTGCAAGATTCGAAAATCGATCACTTGGAAAAAATAAACAGTGTCCTCTTACCGTCTACGTATGATGCTATGCGCATCGCGGCTAAGGATTTTCTTATTCAATGACACGTAGCAAAAAGTCTTTTAAAAATACGTACCGGCTAATGTAATGACTTCTCCACCTGTACTCATCTTAAAGCGCGCAATACCAGCACTTCGTATAGTGTTCACACCGCCCAAATCTAACTTACGTATGCCGCGCGATTTTAATTCTTCTATGGCCTTCCAAAGAAGTAAATTATGCGCATGCAAATCGCGTCCTTTATCCGTCGTCCAACCCACGTGATAAATTGCTGCTTCACCGTGAATCAAAAACATCATGGCGGCAATGCGATCACGACCCATGTCAGCGCGCAGAGTGAGTATAGTTTTAGCTGTTTGCGCACGCGATGCAACGTAGTGTTCAAAAAACTCCATTGGCAAACCCTCTAGACCTTTTTTACTGCGCTGCTGCATCTCGGTTTCTAAGACCCAGCGAAACTGACTGGGATTAGTACCTACGCGATGTATCGTCATCTCAGAGGCTTCACCCCCCACTAATCGATGACGCCAGCGCTTATCGAGTTGTGCACGCAAACTGTCCATCGACGGTGTCAGGTCTAACATTACCGTAGACATACCTGTCATCACGCGTCGCCACGGGCTCAAGCCGTGCGCCAGACCCACAGTAATTTCGGGAGTAAAAAGTACGAGCCGCAGACCGCGCAGAGGAATTGTTTTTTTAAGCGCAGCGTACACCTGTGCTTCATCGACAGGTGAAAGTGGTTTTAACCAAATCGGTCCGCGCGTACACAAGGCAACTGCACCCAGGCTACCAAATTGACGAACGATAAACTGTGCGAGTGCTACGGGCGCGCCATCTAGCTCTACCTGAGCTCTGATTACAGGCACCCCTAGCTTTTGCATAGCAATGCCATAGGCACTGTCTTGCTGAAGAGACGCAGCGGCTGCGGCATGCGCAGCATCCCAAGCGAGCAAATCCACGTCTTCCCAGCGCACGTTCATTGAGCTAGTATCCTTCAGGATCAACAGTAAACGAGCTCAGCATGCTGCAACGCCTACTTGCTAAACGTCGTGACCAAACAGTCATGGGACACCGATTAGAAGAGCCTCGCCCTACACTCATCGCTCTGATGTGGGGTTTGCTGTATGTAGGGCTACCTATTATCAGCATCGGCCTGCTGGTAGATGTGTTGATTGCGTGGGCCATGGGTCGTTGTTTTGGTTTGTGGTGCTATTTTTAATTTTTCTGATATCACTTCTACCGCAAAAGACTTTCAAACAGCCTAGCGATAGACCTCATCACGGTCGCCGACATTGATAAGAATAATATCCTTATCAGTGATTATCATTTCCAGCGAGATGCGAAAACTCATATTGATTGACACGCTGTGCAAGCCAGTAAGCTTGCCCTTAAGAGCATGCAGTCGCAGAGATGGATGGTGAGGGTTGGCTTCGAGCAGGTGGAGAGCCTTTGAATAGATATTCTCCATTTCTGGGTGTCGCTTAAGAAAGCGCGCCGCGCGGCGAGTGTACTGTTCTGTAAAAATCAACCGCCAAGTCATTCTGCGTTTTTATTGATCTTGGCAATTCGTTTCAAGTGCAGAGAAACTGACTCACTCACAAAACGGCCTGCGTCTAGATCAGCCTTTGATTCGGCCAACGCCGCCTCTAGTTCACACTCCCTCAGATACTGGTAGTGCTCTTTGCTCATAACCACATACTTCACCTCACCGCGCACGGTCACTGCGACTTCGGTCTGATCCTGCAAGGCCTGATCTATGGCGCCGACACCACGAGTCTTCAGGTCATTTGCTGAAATAGGGCTCACAATAGCACTCCTAATAGTACGATTGATCGCATTGTAGACTGACTCATAAGCCCGCGCAATATATTTACCGGAACCCTAACTGGCCTTAGCTTTAGCCACCGCCCCAGCCCGCACCTTATACAATTTTTTGTAGCTGTCGATCAGGCGATGGTGCCTGTCTAGCCCCTCGAGCTTCATACTGGTTGGCGTTAATCCAAAAAAGCGTACGCTGCCATCGACTGAACCCATAGCCGCATCCATGCGCTCATTGCCAAACATACGACGGAAATTAACCTCGTAGTCATCAAGCTCCAAGTCCTCATCGAGCACGACCTCAAGCACTACATTCAAGGCTTGATAAAACAAACCGCGCTCCACCGTGTTGTCGTTGTATTGAAGGAAAGCTCCCACTAAATCATGCGCCTCTTCAAATTGTTTTAAGGCCAGATTAATCAGCAGCTTTAACTCAAGCACAGTCAGTTGTCCCCAATCGGTATTGTCATCAAATTCAATACCAATCAAGGTGGCAATATCTGAATACTCATCCAACTCGTTGTTATCCAAACGATCAAGCAGCGCCGCCAAGCTAGCGTCATCTAAACG
>CAYUDI010000114.1:0-8617 GCA_964443585.1 uncultured Bifidobacterium sp. | reverse complement strand
CCATGTGGTCTCCTGAATATTTTATTTTTATAATGCAATTTTTGACAGACGCGCGATTCTCGAGTGCGAATTGTCTGTTCGTCAATAAAATTTTATTTTGCGTCGCAACATAACTAAAGGCACATACGCTCCAAAATCTTGATCAGACTATCCCTTGCTCAGTGAGGCTAGGACTTCTCTGTCAAAATGCACTACTGCGCTCGCCCTAAGCATTTGTGTCTGACTGGGTGCTTGTTTGTATTTTGATGAATTTGATGACTTTCCATTAATCATCGTAACAGAAGCTAAAGATGAATTCTCCGGAAAACCCCCTTGGCCCCGCCCGTTTACTTGACGAACTTGCCTGGTCCAACAGCTTTGCCAGTTTACCTTCAGGGTTTTACACAAAACTCACGCCCACGCCCCTGCCTAATCCCTATAAAGTGGCCGTCAGTGCTCGTGCTGCAGAGTTAATAGGACTCGCTCCTGAGGAATTCGTACGCAATGAGTTTTTAACCGCGTTTTCGGGCAATGCGCAATTGCCCGGATCCGATCCGCTGGCAGCGGTTTACTCTGGACATCAATTTGGCGTGTGGGCTGGCCAATTGGGTGATGGTCGTGCAATTTTGCTAGGCGAGACCGCAGCACCGACCGAGCCCTCAGGCTCGCTTGAGCTTCAGCTTAAGGGGGCTGGTAAAACACCGTATTCACGCATGGGCGATGGCCGTGCTGTGTTGCGCTCATCGATTAGAGAGTTTCTTTGTTCCGAAGCGATGGCTGGCTTGGGCATACCCACATCCAGAGCTTTGTGCATTATGGGTTCGGATATGCGGGTTATGCGTGAGCAGCCTGAAACTACGGCCGTTGTTACGCGCATGGCGCCTAGCTTTGTGCGGTTTGGCTCGTTTGAACACTGGTTTTACAACCAGAAGCCAGACGAGCTGAAATTATTGGCCGACTATGTCCTGGAGAAGATTTATCCCCATTTACTAGACGCGGCTAATCCTTATCAAGCCCTGTTAAAAGAAGTTACGCACCGCACTGCAGAGCTCGTGGCGCACTGGCAAACCGTAGGCTTCATGCACGGCGTACTCAATACAGACAATATGTCTATTGTGGGTCAGACACTAGATTACGGCCCATTTGGTTTTATGGAAGCCTACGAGCCCGCCCATATATGCAATCACACCGATCAGCAGGGACGGTATTCGTATCGTATGCAGCCCCGCATAGGCGAGTGGAACTGCTATGCCTTGGGTCAGGCTATGGTTGCACTGATAGGCGGCGTAGACGAAACGCAAGAAGCACTTGCGGTGTACAACCCCTCGTATGAAGCCAAGATCGCATCGCTATGGCGCGCTAAGCTCGGACTGCAATCTGCTGAACCCGGCGATATGGAACTTGTTGAGTCTTTGCTTGATGCCATGGCGAGTAATCGTGTTGATTTCTCATTGCTGTTTCGTCGACTTTCTAGTCTGAAAATGGATGACCCATCCCACGATACTACAGTGCGCGATCTGTTTATCGACCGTGCCTTATTTGATGCATGGGCAGTACACTACCGTCATCGATTACAGCGAGAATCCAGTAGCGACGAGGCGCGAAAAAATGCGATGGACAGAGTCAATCCCAAGTTTGTATTGCGTAATTATTTAGCCCAGGTCGCTATACAAAAAGCCGAGCAAAAAGATTTTTCTGAAATAGAAATTCTACTTAAGCTTCTTGAAAATCCCTTTGATGAGCATCCGCAGTATGAGTCGTATGCCGAATTACCTCCCGACTGGGCCGCACATATTGAAGTCAGTTGCTCTTCTTGAGCGCCCATTACTATCTTCCTTGAGCAAGGAAACATCATGAGTGCAAAAAAAGTTGTTCGTAGCGATGCAGAGTGGAAAGCACTGCTCGACCCTATGGAATATGAAGTAACCCGACACGCCGGTACCGAACGCGCATTTACTGGCCGCTATTGGGATCATCATGAACACGGTATTTATCATTGTGTGTGCTGCAATACGCCGCTGTTTGAGTCCGATACGAAATTTGAATCTGGCTGCGGTTGGCCTAGTTATTTTCGTGCGCTTAATCCTGACCATGTTATGGAACGAGTTGATCGCACCCATGGCATGCTGCGCACTGAAATCATATGCAATGTCTGCGATGCACATTTAGGCCATGTATTTCCGGATGGACCAGCACCTACGGGTCTGCGCTACTGTATTAACTCAGCGTCCTTGCGCTTTACTGCTGCAACCTGATTAACGATCGGACTTACATGAAACTTTTGTTCGATTTATTTCCGGTGATTTTATTTTTTCTTGTATTTAAACTAGCCGGCGCAAATCCCGAGGCAGCTGAAGACGTAGGTAATATGTATTTGTCTGCTCTGGTATCCGGCGGCGAGGTCATTCTCAGTCAAGCGCCCATCTTGCTCGCAACTGCAGTGACTATTTTGGCCACGTTTGCGCAAATCGGCTGGCTATTGATGCGCCGCCAGCGGGTAGACACCATGCTGTGGGTATCCTTGGTTATTATTGTTTTTTTCGGTGGCGCCACGATTTATTTTCATGATGAGCAATTCATCAAATTAAAGCCCACGGTGCTTTACTGGTGTTTTGCTGCAGTTTTGTTACTGAGCCCCATCTTACTGAAAAAAAATCTGATGAAATCCATGATGGGTCAACAACTGGAGTTGCCTGATCCTGTCTGGATGCGGCTCAATTTTGCATGGGGTGGCTTTTTTGGCTTGATGGGTGCACTTAATCTGTATATCGCCTTCAATTTTCCGTTAGCGTTTTGGGTTAATTTCAAACTATTTGGCTTTATTGGATTAATGATCGTGTTTGTTATCTTTCAAAGTATCTACCTTTCACGCTACATGAAAGAACCAGAAAAGGAATCAGAATGACCCGGTTGGACAGAATTCATGCACTTCTCACGGCAAGCCTTGCGCCAAAAACCCTAGACATCGCCGATGAGTCCGCCATGCATGCAGGTCATGCCGGGGCGGCCACTGGCGGCGGGCATTACAGGTTACATCTGGTTTCGTCTCAGTTTGAGGGCGTGGGCAAAGTAGGAAGGCACCGCCTAGTGTATGATTGCTTGCGCGAGATGATGCAAAAAGATATACACGCTCTTGCGATGACCTTGCTAACGCCTGATGAAGCGGCAAAGCAAGAAAACTGACAGCCATACTGGCTAACTTTTATCAACGCTCTTACTTCCACAACTATGATTAATCTGAAAACAGTGCGCTTGCTTTTGGCGCTATGCGTATCGGCCTATCTACCAGCGATCGCTCAAAACGTTGCTGTTGTTAATGGCAAAGCCGTACCCACCTCGCGCGTCGACGCGATGGTTAAGCAAATGGTGCAACAGGGCCAACAAGATACGCCAGAGATGCGCGCAATGATCAAAGACGAATTGATCAATCGTGAAGTCCTCGCCCAAGAAGCGGACAAGCAAGGTATTTCTAGCCGCCCCGACATCAAAAATCAAATTGAACTGGCACGCCAGTCCATCATCATTCGCGCCATGGTGGCAGACTATATGACTAAGCATCCCATAAAGGATGATGAGCTCAAGGCTGAGTACGAAAAAGCAAAAACAACTGCTAGCAGCAAAGAATTCCATGCTCGTCATATTCTCGTTGAAAAAGAAGACGAGGCTAAAGCCATCATAGAAAAACTCAAAGGTGGCGCCAAATTTGAAGAGCTCGCCAAAGCATCCAAAGATCCGGGCTCTGCTGAACAAGGCGGTGATCTCGGGTGGGCACCCTCTGAAGCCTTCGTCAAACCGTTCTCGGAAGCGATGATGACCCTAAAGGCTGGTGATGTTACGCAGACCCCAGTTAAAACACAGTTTGGTTTTCACATCATCAAACTCGAAGGCACACGTGATGCGCAGCTTCCTGCATTTGATGAAGTCAAAGCGCAAATCGCTGAGTCTGTGCAGCAGCGCAAACTTCAGACCTTCCAGCAAGATCTGAAGAAGAAAGCAAAAATCCAGTAAGAATATGGTTCAAATAAAAACGCTCCGTTGAAGATTTCTTCCCGGAGCGTTTTTTTATGGTTACTTTTAAAGAGCTACTTGCAATTCGCCATCATCATTTCCACTCCATGCTTTTATTGAGTTGATACAAGCGGCGCTCATCTGGAAGTTTCAAACTACGACAACCTCAACCCACCCACTTACGCGCATTTTGAAACATGCGCATCCAGGGTGACTCTTCGCCCCAGCCATCGGGGTGCCATGAGTGCTGCACCGTTCTAAACACACGTTCAGCATGCGGCATCATCACCGTGAAGCGGCCATCATCCGTCGTGACTGACGTAATTCCAGATGGTGATCCGTTCGGATTGTAGGGATAACGCTCTGTCATCTCACCTGCATGGTCAACAAATCGCAGTGCGACGTTGACGTCGTTGAGTTTTCCAGTATGTGAAAAATTCGCAAAGCCTTCGCCATGAGCCACCACTATCGGTGTTTGGGTTCCAGCCATACCGGTAAAGAAAATCGATGGCGTATCCATCACTTCCACCATCGCGAATCTGGCTTCGAATTGCTCCGATTGATTGCGTGTGAATTTAGGCCAGTGCTGTGCACCGGGAATGATGGACTTTAAGCTACTCATCATCTGACAGCCATTGCAGATACCCAAAGCAAAGGTATCGTTAGCTTGGAAAAATGCCGAGAACTGATCTGCTAGCTTGGAATTAAACAGTATGGTCTTAGACCAGCCTTCACCAGCGCCCAGCACATCGCCGTATGAGAATCCACCCACGGCAATCAAACCACGAAAGTCTTTTAACGACGCACGGTCAGCAATCAAATCGCTCATGTGCACATCCACTGCTTCAAAACCTGCCTGATCCATGACATAGGCAGTTTCTACATGCGAGTTAACGCCCTGCTCTCTGAGTATGGCGACTTTGGGTCGATTGCCTTTGCCAATAAACGGAGCAGCGATATTTTCTGCTGGATCAAAGGTGAGCCTCGGTGTCATACCGAGATCGGTAGCATCTAAGAGATTGTCGTACTCTTGATCGACGCAGGCAGGGTTGTCGCGCAGACGGGCGATACGCCAGCTGGTTTCACTCCATATGCGGTGTAAATCAACGCGCTTGTGGGTATAGATAGTTTTTGCGTCGCGGGTTAGTTCAATCACATCACGATCATTGAGCTTGCCTATGATGTGACTGCAAGCGCCCAGGCCATATTCACGCAGCACATTCATGACATCCGATTTTTCGGAAGCTCTGACCTGAAGCACCGCGCCTAACTCTTCATTGAATAAAGCGCTCAGGGTTAAATCATTGCGACGATGGTCAACTTGTGATGCCCAATTTTTGGAATCACCCCAATCGGTAGCATGCTCACCTTCCGTTACTAGTATGTCGAGATTAACGGAGATACCCGCATGACCGGCAAATGACATCTCGCACAAGGTGGCAAACAAACCGCCATCAGAACGGTCGTGATATGCCAGCAAACGACCTTCGCGATTTAAACGCTGTACTGCATCGAAAAATGCTTTCACATCATCGGCACTGTCGACATCGGGAACATGCTCACCCAATTGCTGCATCACTTGCGTAAACACCGATGCAGCGAGTCGATTTTTACCGCGACCCAGGTCGATCAGTATTAACGATGTCTCACCTAAATCGGTACGTAATTGAGGCGTGAGCGCACGCCTGACATCGCTCACCGGCGCAAACGCCGATACAATTAACGACACGGGTGAAAGAACGGTTTTGTCGCCCTCGTCATCATGCCAGGTGGTGCGCATGGATAACGAGTCTTTGCCCACCGGTATGCTAATACCCAATGCTGGGCATAACTCCATACCCACAGCTTTGACGGTATCGAACAAAGCAGCATCTTGTCCTGGTTGTCCGCAGGCGGCCATCCAGTTTGCCGAGAGCTTAATATCCGACAGCGATTCAATCGCAGCAGCAGCAATGTTCGTAATGGCTTCACCCACGGCCATGCGGCCGGATGCTGGCGCATTAATCACTGCTAATGGCGTGCGTTCACCCATGGCCATGGCTTCGCCCAAGTAACCGCGATGACTCATGGTGGTGACTGCGCAATCGGCTACCGGCACCTGCCAGGGCCCAACCATTTGGTCACGCACGGTATGCGCACCTACGGTGCGGTCGCCGATGGTGATTAAAAAGGATTTATCGGCCACTGTTGGCTGTCGCAGGACACGCTGGGCAGCATCGTCTAACGTGATATCGGTTAAATCGAGAGTCGCTTTTTGTGGAATCAGACGTTGTACATCGCGATGCATTTTGGGTGGTTTGCCCAACAAGACATCCATGGGCATGTCGACCGGGTAGTTATCGTGTTCTGGATCCAGCACACGCAACTGTCGTTCCTCGGTGGCGATACCCACGACTGCAAACGGACAACGCTCGCGCTCACACATGCTGGTAAACAAAGGCAAACTCGACGGCGCTATACCAAGCACATAGCGTTCTTGTGATTCATTGCTCCAGATTTCGCGCGGCGCCATACCGCTTTCTTCAAGATGCACTTTGCGCAAATCAAATACCGCACCACGACCTGCATCGTTAGTTAGTTCTGGAAACGCATTCGACAATCCACCCGCACCCACATCATGAATCGAGAGCACAGGATTACTTAGCCCCATAGACCAGCAGGCATTAATGACTTCTTGAGCGCGACGCTGCATTTCTGGATTACCGCGCTGCACAGAATCAAAATCAAGATCAGCGGTATTGGTACCCGTGGCCATAGATGAGGCTGCACTCCCCCCCATGCCTATACGCATGCCCGGGCCGCCAAGTTGTATTAGCAAACTACCGGGTGGAAGGCCTTCTTTTTTCGTGTGCAACGCAGAGATGTTTCCCAAGCCGCCCGCAATCATGATGGGCTTGTGATAGCCATACACCGTGCCGGCGACGTTTTGTTCGTAGCTGCGGAAATAGCCCGTTAAATTAGGACGACCAAATTCATTGTTAAATGCTGCACCACCAATCGGTCCATCAATCATGATCTGCAACGGTGAAGCGATACGATCGGGCTTGCCGACAATACCGGCCATGCCGGGCGTGGTGCGCTGCTCTGTTGGGGTGGTGACATCGAGCGCGTTTTCCCATTGCCGAACAGCGTGAGTCAGCATTAGGTTAGAAACCGTAAAACCAGTCAGACCTGCTTTAGGTTTTGCGCCGCGTCCGGTGGCGCCTTCATCACGTATCTCACCTCCTGCACCGGTAGATGCACCGGGAAACGGCGAGATAGCTGTAGGATGATTATGCGTCTCAACCTTCATCAAAATATGGGTGAGTTCATCGCTTGCACGGTAAACACCCCCCTCGTCTGCGCGTGGATAAAACCGCGAGACGGTTGCACCTTCAATGACGGATGAATTATCGGAATACGCCACCACCGTGCCGCGCGGATTGAGTTGATGAGTATTTCGTATCATCCCAAACAGCGAACGATCTTGTTTTTCACCATCGATAGTCCAGTCGGCATTAAATATCTTATGGCGGCAATGTTCGCTGTTTGCCTGCGCAAACATCATCAGCTCTACATCGGTGGGGTTACGACCGGCGCGCTGAAATGCGTCCAGCAGATAATCAATTTCATCATCAGACAATGCCAAGCCCAATGTGCCATTCGCTTCTTCCAGTGCTTTTCTGCCGCGCTGATTGGATTCTATGTAAGCCAGCGGTTGCGCTTCTAATTCGTTGAATAAGCCAGATGCCTCTGCGGTATCGTGAATAACGATTTCAGTCATTCTGTCGTGCAAAAGTGCACTAATGTGTTCGCGCTGGTGACTGTCTAAGAATTTTTTCTTACCCAACAGCCCCGATTTGATCTGAACGGAGTAACGAATCCCGCGCTCAATTCTATGCACCGCCGTCATGCCGCAGTTGTGCGCTATGTCGGTTGCTTTGCTCGCCCAGGGCGAAATGGTTCCAAACCGTGGAATGACCACAAATTGTTCACCCGATTCTTCTCCGGTAAACGGTTCGCCATAGGTCAGCATGGCCGAGAGATGACGTTTGTCGTCATCAACAAGCTCCCGATGGGTATCAACGAAATGGCAATAGCGACTGCTAAGCCCAGTGATCGCAGGATCAATAGCTTTCAGTTGAGCTAACAGGCGTTGTAGACGAGATGCAGACAGGGCATGTGAACCCGGCAGTATGAGCATGGTGATGAGGCAGTTGGCGAGACTAGCCGGTACAAAATGTCCGGCCTTCGCGGGTTGGCAAAACAAGCCGAAATTATACCCTGCAGACTCGACCTCTTTACGGCGGACGTGTAAGCAGTACCGCATTGCTCGAGATTGAGGCGGTTGTGCGCGGCCGTGCTATCGTTGGCTTACCTAATGAACCTTAATTTAACTCAGCATCTGGCTATGACGATCACAACGCTCACGACACACAACCGGCGAGAAATGGTCCAGCACAGTCTGGCTATTGCGCGAGAATCCGCCTCGGTTTTTACCGCTATCTACGCCGAATCGGCGCTGGCAGCAGCCTCCCATGCCGATGTTTTGCGCGTCACCGGGCACGCGCTCTCTCCCATTGCGGGCTTGCCAGTATCGGTCAAAGATTTGTTTGATATAGAAGGTGAAATCACACTGGCTGGCTCGGTT
>CAYUDI010000113.1:5361-8695 GCA_964443585.1 uncultured Bifidobacterium sp. | reverse complement strand
CGTCAGGAGCAATCGGCACCTTACGCATATGAACCATCAAAATCTGTTCACGACCGCGAATGTCAGGAAGACCCACAATGACTTGTCTGTCAAAACGACCCGGACGCAGCAGCGCTTTATCAAGTACATCTGAACGGTTGGTCGCTGCGATAACAATCACACCCGCATTCGCTTCAAATCCATCCATCTCGACGAGCAGCTGGTTAAGCGTTTGCTCGCGCTCATCATTCCCACCACCCATTCCAGCGCCACGGTGGCGGCCGACAGCATCAATCTCATCAATAAAGATAATGCAGGGTGAATGTTTTTTGGCGTTTTCAAACATGTCGCGCACACGCGAAGCACCAACACCGACAAACATCTCAACAAAATCAGAACCTGAAATAGTAAAAAACGGAACCTTGGCTTCACCTGCAATCGCACGCGCGAGTAAAGTCTTACCGGTACCTGGTGGACCCACCATCAGCACGCCACGAGGTATACGGCCACCTAATTTTTGAAATTTGGTTGGGTCACGCAAGAAATCAACTAGTTCAGAAACCTCTTCTTTGGCTTCATCGCAACCGGCCACATCTGCGAACGTCACGACATTTTGGTGCTCATCGAGCATGCGAGCTTTGGACTTACCAAAAGAAAACGCGCCGCCTTTACCGCCACCTTGCATCTGACGCATGAAAAATACCCACACACCGATCAGTAATAACATTGGGAACCACGAAATAAATATCTGCGACAGGAACGAAGGAGGCTCAGGTTGCTTGACGTCGAATTTCACGCCGTTATTAACCAGATCACCAATCAGGCCGCGATCAAGATTCGTGGTAGTTGCTTTGATTTTTTTACCGTCATTAGTAATGGCGATAATGGTCCGGTCTTCTATAGTCGCTTCGCGTATACGCTGCGACTTCACTTCGTCAAGAAAATCCGAATAGGGTATAGGCGTTGCACCACCACCTAAACCACGCTCATCAAACTGTTTGAAAACGGTAAATAGCACCAGAGCAATGACGACCCAGATGGCAGCTTTAGAAAACATATTATTCACGAGGACTCCTAGTTGCGGACCGGCATTGGCGGTCAAGCGCATATTGCAAATTCTACTCGCAATACCTACGTCTTGCCAGTAAGGTATATGGAGCTAAACCCCTGATTTTTCAAGGGTAAGGCAAGAGCCTTGGCTCGTTGCAGGCAAACGCAGTCATGCGCCGAGCATACCCACTAGTAGTAGCTTACCTAATCAGCTTCAGCCAGGCTGACGTAAGCCGCGCCCCAGCAGGAAGATTTCGGATGATTTGTCACGGCTGGCCTTGGGTTTCTTAGAGCCAACCACCCGATACTCATCCCGAAATTTCTCAATAATTTGAGTATAACCGCTGGCATTAAAGCATTTGACGAGCAACGATCCGGAAGGTTTCATATGCTGACGAGCAAAATCCATTGCCAAATCGACCAGATGTTCGACCCGGGCGGCATCTGTATCCGCAATACCGGACATATTGGGCGCCATGTCAGAAATGACCAAATCGACCTGCTGGCCCTGAAGCAGATTCTGAAGTTGGCTTAAGACTGTCTCTTCACGAAAGTCGCCCAAAATAAAATTTACATCGGCGATGGGTTCCATCTCCAGCATATCCAATCCGATGATCATGCCATGGATACCGCCCCCCTCCTTGCCTGCTAATTTACGCCGCGCGTATTGACTCCAGCTGCCTGGCGCACAACCCAAATCCACAATGATCTGACCTGGTTTGATCAGCTTTTCATCCTCATCAATTTCTTTGAGCTTGTAGGCAGCGCGCGCGCGGTAGCCATCTTTTTGTGCGAGTTTTACGTAGGGGTCGTTGATATGGCCGTGCAGCCAATTCCTGTTTGCTTTGTTTTTTGCCATTGGCTAAGGATACCGCATCGATCTATCGAATAAATGTTGCATGAACTATTTATAGAAATTTTGCACAAAGCCTGCGGCGCCGACGGGCGCATTTACCGCTTAAGGAAAAAAACTCATGCAAGCATTCTATTCAGGTTTTTCTTATATCAGCAGTGAAGTCAGACGCGCAACACAACCGATTATTGAAACGTTGGCACCGATACTTCCTACTTTCGGTTTCGGAGAGGCCGAGGTAAAACAAAGCCTAGGCACCTGTCTCCATCAAATGGAAGCTGTCAGTGCTGCAAATGGTATGCAACATAAGGGACATCCGCTCTGGTACGAAAATCATAAGAACATCAAGCAGATCATGCTTTACCCAGCAACCCGGCTATCGCAATTAAACCAAGAACAAGGCTGTCGCATCCCGAATACCTCAGAGTGGGCGAACTGGTACAACGTAACCAGCAACATCAATCAACAATTAGAAAATTGGGCCATACCCTTTCGATTCAACATTTCTACCCAAGCTGCGAAACTGGATGATGTTTCTTCAAGTTCAATTTATAACCAATGTTTAGTTATTAGCAATGCGAACGACAGCTTGCTCGCCAACTTCGTTAGGCATTGCGACAAGCTAGTCGTTAATGGCCGACCAGTTGGTGGATCCTTGAATGGCTGCCTGATCACCATACTCACCGACATGCCTAAGTCGACATACGCTCATGAACTCGCTCATATCGTGTCGTCACATCCTTTTGAGGCAATACCTTTGTCATCCTTACATCCCGATGTGTTGGAAGCTATGTGCGACTCCGTCGCTCATGACAACGAATTAATTACCAGTTTGAGTTATTGGAGTCATTGCAAAAATATGGGCTTTACAGGCACTTCCAATTACCTTGATCGTTCCCGAGGTGAATGGGGGCCAATCGACCTGACCCTGGCAAAACTTGCTGCGCATCGCGATAACAATGCAACGCATGCCCAGATTCATGCAGAGGGTGTCGACAAGAGCTACGAGTGGATTAAACAAAACTACGGCGAGCGAGCAGCAGAACAATTTGCAGCCTCCTTTGCAAAATCCGTAGTTATTCATTCCATGAGCGCTATCGTCGCCAGGACTGTTAAAGACAAGCTGAGCCTTGTTGTTTCTCGCGGGCTAATTCACATGTTTGCAAACCTGATACACCTCGGCATGATGGGGCAATTGAATTCAACGCTATGGTTAAGCGCAGGCCATTTCTGCGCTGGGTCCGGTCTGATGGGAAAAACTGTCAAAGCCCTGGTCGGCGTCATCGGCGAAGCGGCTATCTTGAGCACCTTCGTTAGGCTCATACGTGGCAACAGTAATTCGATGATGGAGCTGGTGTATGCCACCTGTGGAACGGCCTCAGGGAATCTTTTCTCCACCATGATCATTAGCTTTATTGAATTACTACTTTGTCCCTCTTCTCTTCTTTTCCA